>JANOIS010000521.1:0-1889 GCA_031407755.1 Chloroflexota bacterium
GGTAGTGGCCCAGCGGCCGAGGGGTCAGCCCGGATCACGGCGCGAGCGCGGCCGCCGGGATCTGCAGGACGCCGTCGGGGTCGCCTGGCAACAGGTACAGGGGTCTATTCTGCAACGCCTTGAGAGGGTCCTTCTGCAACTCGAATAGGCCGCAACTCGTCGCTCGCGACGCTCTCCACTTCCCTCTATGTCCAAGCAGCCGCGAGCACGGCCGGCCGTTCTGCCTCACCCGCCTCGCGGATCCGTGGTCTCCGGTCCGCTGCGCGCCGTTTGACCGATCCACACGTGGCCGTCGGCGAATCGCTCGGCCTTCCAGATCGGCGCCCGCGCCTTGGTCTCATCGATCGCGTAGCGGGCGGCCTCGAATGCCGCGGCCCGGTGCGGGCTGACGGCGACGACCACGATGCTCACCTCGCCCAGCGGCACATCGCCGGTCCGGTGGACGATGGCCAGACGATCGACGCCGAAGCGCGCCTCGATCTCGTTGGCGATGTCGGCCAGGACCGCGAGGGCCATGGTCGGGTGCGCCTCGTAATCGAGGGCCTGGACCGCGCGGCCCGCGTGGCGGGTGGCCTCGGCCTCCTGGCCTGGCGCCGGGGTTCCGGGCGTCGAGCGCGTGCGACCGAGGAACCCGACCGCGGCGCCGTCCTCCGGTGTGGCCAGACGATCGATCAGCTCGGCCAGGATGTCCGTGCCGACCGGGGTCTCGCGTAGTTCGAGGATGCGGGTCCCGGATGCACCGCCCGAGACCGGCGGGATCATCGCCACCTCGTCACCGTCGGCCAGGGGCGTGGTGGGCTCGGCATACGCCGCGTTGACCGCAAAACGCACGGAGTCGCGTCCGGGCGCCAGGCCTGGGTGAAGCCCGACCAGCCCGTCCCAGGCATCCGCCACGGTGGCGCCGGGCTCGAGATCGAGCAGCACCTGGCGGGTCGCGGCGATCTCCCGCTGGACGGCGAACAGGCGGATCCGGACGCGCATCGGCGATCAGCCGCGCCAGGAGGCGAGGAGAAGGCCGTCACCGACCGGCAGGATCGTGGCGCTGAAGCGGTCGTCACCAAGGACCCGGGCACAGAACGCCTGCAGCGCGGCGGTATTCGTGTCACCGGCTTTGGCCGGCCGGGCTCCCGAGGTTCGCCCGCTCCACAGGACGTTGTCAGCGAGGAGGAGCGCGCCGGGCGCCAGACGGCCATCGATGAGCGCGTCGAGATAGCCGCCGTACTCGGGCTTGAGGGCATCGATGAACGCCAGATCGAACGGCCCGGCGAGGTCCGGCTCGGCGGCCGCGAACGCGTCGAGTGCCGGGGCCGTCACGACCGTGATCCGCGCCGCCGCGATGCCGGCCTGGCGCCACCATCCGCGGGCGAGGTCCGTACGTTCGCGGTCGGGGTCGATCGTGACGATGGTGCCGTCCGTCGGCTGGCCGAGCGCCAGCCACAGGGTGGAGTAGCCGTATGCGGTGCCGACCTCGACGATCCGTCGCCGGCCGGCCGCCAACGCCTGTAACACTCGGCCACTGTGACGGTCCACGATCGGCACGTCGAGTGGCTCGGCGGCGGCCTCGATCGCGGCGAGCGCGGGATGTGGGTCGCCGGACAGCGACTCGATCCAATCGAGATCGGTCGCGCCAGGGATCCAGTCCTTGTCCTGTTTCATCCGTGCATGCCTCCTAGACCAGCAGCCCAGCGCCGAAGTACAGACCCGCGGCCAGGATCGTGCCAGCCGAGATCGTCCCGACGTTGATATACAACAGGCCGGTGGCCGACTCCATCGACCGCGTTCGTGCGGTCTGGACAGCCGCCCACGAAACCACCAGCGGGAACGCCAGCCCCACGATCAGGCGCAGCCAGACAAACAGCGCCCAGTCGCCGGTCAGGGCGCTGAATGGC
>JANOIS010000036.1:0-33737 GCA_031407755.1 Chloroflexota bacterium
GAGATGGTCGAGTGCCGCGAGATTGTCGTCGAGCTGCGCGACCGAGCTCGCTCCGACTACCGCCGAGGCCACGCGCGGGTCGCGCAACGTCCAGGCGATCGCCATCTGGGCCAACGTCTGCCCTCGCCCCCGCGCGACCTCCCGGAGTGCCCGGGCGTTGTCCAGATTGGCGACCGACAGCAGGTCCTGGGTGAAGGACCCCCCACGTGCTGCCCGCGAGTCGGACGGGACGCCGTCCAGGTAGCGATCTGTCAGGAGCCCCTGCGCCAGAGGCGAGAACGCGATCGCACCGATCCGCTCCTCCGCCAGGACATCGAGCAACTCTGGCTCGATCCATCGATTGACCATCGAGTAGGACGGCTGATGGATGACCAGCGGCGTGCCGAGCCCGCGCAGGATCGCCGCCGCCTCACGTGTACGCTGCGCCGAGTAGGAGGAGATCCCGACGTACAGCGCTTTGCCCTGCCGGACCGCGGCATCGAGCGCACCCATCGTCTCCTCCAGCGGCGTCTTCGGGTCGACGCGATGGGAGTAGAAGATGTCCACGTACTCGAGGCCCAAGCGGCCGAGACTCTGATCCAGGCTGGCCAGAAGGTACTTGCGCGACCCCCCATCGCCGTGGGGCCCAGGCCACATGTCGTAGCCGGCTTTCGTGGAGATGATCAGCTCGTCACCGGGCCGCCGAGAGGATGAGTGGTACCGCATACCGGATACCAGGTGAAGCGTCTTATGCGTCTCAGCCGAGTTCAGAAGCGACTACCAAGAGACGCATGAGATACAAGAGACAGGATCCATAAGGGCTCCGGGGGCTTCAGATAAGGCGTCGCCTTCAGGGCAAGAGGCGGGTCGGCGCAAAGCGACTCCCGCTCGACTGCCACCCGAGCGTCCGCCCCCATGAGCGTGGTGGTACGCTGCGCGCAGCGCGCGAGGATAGGGGACGGCGATGGCCCGGCAACGTGGTCGCGGACCCAATGACAGGGCGCCCATCGGCCAGAAGAAGGTTGCCCCCCCGATCGGACAATCTATCGCACGCGCGATTGCAATGATCCTTCTGGCCACAGCGCTCGCGGGGTGCTTCAGTGCGAACCGCGAGGACCTGGTGCCGACAACCGTCGGCGTGGTGACGGAAGTCGAGCGTCTCGCTGGCCGGAGCGTGGCCTATCACTTGGCCTCGGGCGAGGTTGCAGAGGTGGACCTGGCCTCGGCAGATCTGACGCCCGATGGGGGGGCCGGCGAAGGCATGCTCCTCTTAACCGGGACGCGCGGCTCGGGGCGGACCTGGCTCATCGCCTTATACCCAAACACGGCGGCTGACGTCCCTCCCGGATGCTTCCAGCTCTTGGCGACCGGCGTTGGCAACGGTGATTCGATCGACTTCTCGAACGGTCTGCGCTTGTCCAAGGCGCCCAACTTCGATCCCGGACCGGCGGCAAACGACCAATACAACCTTGAGCGGGTTACGTTCTGTATTGGCGAGCGTGGGGAGGTTCTGAGCTATGGCTAACCGACGGTACCGGTCCGTGTCCAACCGCGTACTTCGCGTTGGCACTGCCCTGCTCTCGATCGTCCTGACATTTCCCGGCACGGCGTTCGCCGGGGACCCATTGCCCGTTGCCGAGGGACACGCGACGCCAGAACCGGGGTCGTCGGGCGTTGTCACGGCCGCCCAGAGCACAAGCCAGTTCGCCGTTGGCGACGTCTTTATTGGTGTGGGAAACGGCCAGATTCAGTGGCGGCTCCCCGACGGCACGCTCAACGCGACACTCGACACAGGCCTCGGCGGGTTCACAACGGGAATGGCGTTCGACAAGCTCGGGAATCTGTACTCGACCGCCTTCACTGCGAACAACATCGTGAAGTTCGACACGAGCGGCACGAAGATTGGAACGTTCGGCAGCAGTTACAACAGTCGGCCGGAATCGATCGCGATCAACGCCGCCGGTGACTTCTATGTGGGGCAGGCGGACGGCTCCCGCGATGTCATCCACTTGAGCGGCACCGGTGCCCTAATCGGCACTCACGATGTAGGTCTCGATCGCCGCGGCTCCGACTGGGTGGACCTGTCGTCTGATCAATGCACGCTCTACTACACGTCGGAAGGCACCCGGATCAAACGCTTCGACGTTTGCGCGAACACCCAGCTTCCGGACCTCACCGCCTTGTTGCAGGAGTCGTATGCCCTGCGTCTACTCCCAGGCGTCTTCGGCGACCGAGCCATCCTCGTCGCGGATACCTCATCGATCAAGATGGTCGACGCGGTTAGCGGCGGGATCTCGAACACGTACGACGCGCCCGGCCAGGACTGCTGGTTCGCCCTCAACCTCGACCCCGACGGGACGTCGTTTTGGAGCGCGGACTTCTGCACGTCGATGGTCTTCAAGTTCGACATCAGCAGCGGCGCCGTCCTATCCCAATTCAACACCGGCACTCCGTCGAGCACCGTATTTGGTCTGATCGTCAACGGCGAGTTCGCCGACGCTCGAAACCGCAGCTGTGAGAGCGAGAACATCTCGCTCGGTCAGGTCGGCGCTGATACCGACCAGGTGTCCGTGCGCTATGACCCACGGTTCCTGGTCGACGAGTCCAAATCGACGTCGAGCTCCGAAGCGCAGGCGATGATGACCAGACTCCGGGATCGCGCGGTGGCGACGTATGCCGAGTACCGCGACCAGCTCGGGTTCACGCTGCCGGATCACGTCCGGATCGAGATCCGCTGCGAAATCATCGCGTTCCGCGGAGTCCCGCTGCTCGCGACCCACATCAACGCTCCAGGGTTCACCGAGTCGGACACCCTCGTCCAGCTTCAGGCTGACTCCGTCAGAACTGACATGCTCGATCCGACCAACACGAGCCCCAACGCGACGTGGAAGACCCTCGTCGACCACGAGCTCTACCACACGATCTGGGTTAAGGGCCTTCAAGGCTTCTTCCCCAATCAAGTCGACGGATTCTTCCGATATCGCCTCCTCGGCGACCCCACCAATAGCGAAAGCGAAGCGATGCTCGGGCAAGACCTCATCGCGGAGTCGGATGATGCCCCGGCGCTGGGCGCCTCGTATCTCGAGTCGGTCGGCCAGTGGATCGGCGAGCCGAAAACGGTGGAGGCGGGGCCGGACGACCCCGTCAAGTACCAGGCCGCTGGGTTCATCCAATATCTCGCGGAGCGTTTTGGCGCGGGCGCGGCCTTGGAGCCGCGAGTCGCGGCATTTCTCCGCTCGTCGTACAACGACAAGAATGGCCTCACCGCCCTCGGGGTGGCGATGGGAACTGGGGACAAGCGGGATCCAGTGATCGGGGCGCTCCGTGACTACTACATCTCTGCGCTGGTCCACCGTGCGCCAAACGTGAACTCGACCCAGAACCCCTCGTATCGCTACCTCGACGAGACCACGCCTCATAACGGGACCACGGGCACGCCTCCGCTCTACCCGGTCCTTCAGGTGCCGGGCCTGGTCGGTTCTCCGTTGGCCGCGGCGACCTTCAACGGGCAGACGCTGAACAAGGCCGCCGGGCGCGTCTACCTGATCGACACGCTGGGCGGTGCGAGCACGGTTCGCGTCACCGTGACCACGCCACAGGGGCGATTCATGAACTTCTCTCGGCCGAAGCTCGCCTTCGTGCCGCTCGCCGCCGACAACTCGGTGTCGATCGACCCGAGCTTCATGCCGGACGCGCCTTCCGCTGGCTCAATGAGCTGGGTTGTGCCGGTCGCAGGTCAGAATCGCCTCGCTGTCGTCGTCGTCACCGACGGGTCGGCGAAGTACAGCCTCAAGGTCGAAGATGCGGGTGGTACCTCGGCCCTCGAGCTCCAGAAGCCGACGGCCGCCAATCCCGCGCCGGCCATCGAGTCGGCATGTCCGAAGCCCTACATCACTGCCACGGTCCGACCGACGATCAACGGCACGTTTGCGACCGGCCGTCCGAAGGTCGCGTTCACAGCGACGATCGATGGCGCCGGCGTTCCGATCAGCCACGCCTACGAACTCACCGACAACTACGTCGTCGTCCTCAAACCGGCGGTCAAGCCTGCCGTCGGGACGCACACGATCCGCGTGAGCTTCAACGGCGTCATTGCTCCGCAGATCGGCCAGATCACCGTCGTCTCGACGACAACCTGTTCGACAGAGCAGGATCGCAGCATCCGCGGGGCCATGGGCCCGCTCGGCCAGGGGCAGCAGGCAACAACGACTGCTCCTGTCGCAGCTGGTGACGTTTCCGCGAGCTTCTCGCTCGCGTGGGCAGGGTCGGACTTCGATCTGCGCCTGACCTCACCGGGCGGCCGCGCGATCACGGAGGCGACGATCGCGCCGGATGTCCACGTTGTCCAGGCGCCGACGAGCGTCAAGATCACCGTTGACGCGCCACAGGCCGGGAGCTGGCAGCTCCAGGCGACGGCAGCCAGTGTCCCAGCTCCGGAGTCCGTGACATACGACATAGTCGAGACGGGGACGGCCGTTCGCTCCGACCTCGTAGCGACGAACACGGGAGGCGCCGGCGCCCCGATCGTAGCTCGGCTTTCGATGACCGACGATTCCATCGGGATCACGAAGCTCGCGGCGGAAGCCACCGTGACCGACCCGATTGGACAGGTCCGCCACTTCCCGCTCTTCGACGACGGTGCTCATGGCGACTCGAGCCCGAACGACGGCACGTACGGCGCGTTCGTGTGGGCGACTGATCGAAGTGGCGGCTACCACCTCGAGGTCACGGCCAACGGCAACCGACCGAGCGACGGCAGCCCCATCGCGCGGCAGGAGAGCGCCGACCTGACGCTCGGCGCGAAGGTCGACACCGACGGCGACCGCGTCGCCGATGCGGCGGAAAGCCTGCTGGGGACGAGTCCCACCACGGCCTCGGATGGGTCCGTCGACTGGGACGGCGATGGCGTCGGTCTTGCCGACGAGCTGATCGCCGGAACGGACATCGATTCGTGGGACAGCGATCGCGGTGGGGAGAACGATCAGTCAGAGCTCGCGGCCAATCGTGATCCGCGACGGGCCACCGACGACCGGGCCTTCCCGCAGCTCTGGCTGTCGACGCAGGCCCGGGACGGGAACACGGCGTCCATCGCGGTGGCGACATCGGACGGGTCCGGGCAGATTCGCGTGTATCGCGTCGACGATGCATCTCGAACGGACCTCGGCCTCAAGGCCGGCACCGGCACGACGTTCGTCGACGGACCCGTCGCCTCGGGAACGTATCGATACGTGGCGGTGATCGTTGCGGCTGATGGGTCGCAGTCAGCGCCGGTGGCCGGGCCCTTACTCACGTTCGCGACCGACGTGACTCCACCGTTCGTTCGGATGGCCGCGAACGACGGCGTGTGGGCAACGACGAGTCCGATCGTCCGGCTGACGTTCACTGACCTGAGCGAACCGGTCACGTCCATGCGGATCGCGGAGTCGCTCACCGGACTGCAGGCGGCGTCCTGGATCTCGTACGCCAATCCGACCACGTTCACGATCGGTTCGACTGACGGGCGGCACTTCGTCTACGGGCAGGTTCGTGACGCCGCCGGCAACGCGTCGAATATCGCCTCGGCGATCGTCGATCTGGCATCCGGCGCTGCTGCTTGGGCGCCGAGTGTCAAGGTCAACAACGACACCGGGACGTCCCAGCAGGATCGCGCCGCGATCGCCCTCGGCCCGGATGGCGCGACGTACCTGATCTGGGACGATTATCGGCCTGGCACCCAGGCCGACATCTACTTCTCGCGCCGGGATCCTGCCACGGGCGCGTGGAGCGCCAATCAGAAGGTGAACAACGACACGACGACGCGAACGCAATGGAACGCCGATATCGCGGTCGATGGTTCGAACAACGCATATGCGGTCTGGCAGGACCCCCGGAACGGCAACAAGACCCCCGACGACGACATCTACTTCTCAAAACGCTCGGCATCCACGGGCTCGTGGAGCGCCAACGTCCGAGTGAACAACGACACCCAGGGCGCGCCTCTGCAAGTCACTCCTCGAATCGGCGTGAAGGCAGACGGAGCGGCGGTCGCCGTCTGGGTCGACCGCCGGTCCAATCAGTGGAGCATCTACTCGGCCCGACTTGCGGCCGGCGGCACGACTTGGGGAGCAAACATCCGAGTGACGACGAACACGTCGTCCCGGAAGAATTACCCGGATGTGACTGTGGGGCCAGACGGCACGGCCTACGCCGTCTGGGAGGACGACCGTCAGGCCGGGAACTACGACGTCTGGTACTCGAAGCTTCCCCCTGGGTCTTCGACCTGGACGCCCGAGGTCAAGGTCAGCGACGATCCGGCGACGCGGGCCCAGTACGGCGCGCGCATCGGAATCGACGCCGCCGGTAACCTCGTGGTCGCTTGGCTTGACGATCGGCCGTATCCCCGCACCGAGGTCCGGGTATCTCGCCTAGCCGCCGGAAGTTCAACCTGGACGAGCAGCGCCGTCGTGAGCGACGCACCCGCCTACGCCGTCGCCCTCGATCTCGCGGTCAAGGGGAACGGCAACGCCTTCGCCGCGTGGCAGGACGCCCGCGGCTCCAGTTACGACATCTGGGGTTCCTATTTCACAGCGAGTCCGGCGGGCTGGTCTGTCCCGGCGCTCGTTTCAGACGATCCGGGCGCAACGGCGCAGATGCGACCGACCGTTGCAATCAACAACACTGAGATCGAAGCAGCCTGGACCGACATCCGGTCAGGCAACCCCGACATATTTGCGAGGAGGCGGACGCCGAGCTAACCCCAGGTCGCCAGGTCGCAAGACCTCCAGATCTAACTTGTTGACGATGCATGTGCACCGCCGACCGTGATCCGAGCGGTGGGCGCCGAATGGCGATCAGGAACTGGGAGACGTCAGCCAATGTCGGGTCCGACTATGCGGCGACGAAGTGGTACCGCATGGGGGCGTCCTGTCATGCGGAATGGTGAGGGCCACAAGATACTGTGGTTGTCCAAGCGAAAACCACAAGATGTTGCGGTGAGGGAGGTGGTACCGCATACCGGATTCGAACCGGTGGTCTCCGCCTTGAGAGGGCGGTGTCCTGGGCCTCTAGACGAATGCGGCAAGGACGCTCGGCGGTCACGGACCGCGTCGCCAGCCGACAGGATACCAGCGACCCGCGAGGGCCAGCAACCGTCGGCCGATGCGCATGCGGGCCGGCGAGCCGGCGTTACAGGTGATTCGCGTCGAGGAAGACGCGGATCGCTTCAGCGACCTGCTGGTGACTCTCCTCGCCGGCGATCAGGCCAAAATGTGAATGTGCCGCGAATGGCTCGAAATCGGCGCCCAGCCAGTCCGCCAGGCGCTCCGAGTCGGTCAGGCTGACCGTCCGATCAAGACCAGCACCGATGACCAGCCGAGGCACCTCCGAGACGACACGCCGATCCACCGGCACGCCGGCCAGCATCTGCCGCCGAGCGGCACCGGCTTCGTGCGGCTTCTGTCCGAGCATGTGCTGGATCCGCAGAATGTCGGGCAGGGTCAGATCGCGCTCATCACGCTGCAGCCGCTCCGGGAGTGTCTCCCAGCCGATGACACTACGGCCATAGACCTCCGGGATCTCGCGCAGCTCGAACGCGAGGGCCGGCGGTCGCAGGTCGCGCGGCAGTTCGGAGCCGAGCAGCACCAGCCCGGCCATCTCGACGCGCTCGGCGGCCTTGAGCGCGAGCAGCCCACCCATCCCATGACCGACCGCGACCGTGGACGGACCGAGCCGGTCAAGGGTGGCGACAACGTCCTCCGTATACGTGTCGAAGGACAGCGTCGCGGGGTCCGCGGTCTGCGACCAGAAATGGTTGCGCAGGTTGAGCGCATGCGCCTCCCAGCCGCGCCCGGCGAAGTAGCTGAGGTAGCGCTCCCACACCCATGAGCCGGCCAGTTCGCCATGGATGAACAGCAGCGGCTTGCGGCGCGAGCGGCGCTCCGGCAGCCACGATTCGATATAGACGCCACGATCGAGCAGCTCGATCTCATCCTTGCGAACCGGTCGCCCGTTGACGGTCTGCGTCTGGGTGCGCGAGAGGATCGGTTCAGGGATCGAATCCGGTGTGTGGTTCACGGGCGGATCACCATTCGTGCGGGTTGATGACGAGACCCGTCAGGGCCTTGGGGTAGAAGTAGGTTGACTTCTGGGGCATGACGTCGCCGTCGCGGGCGACCGCCTCGATCGCGGCCACCGGCGTCCCCTCCAGGAGGAATGCGGCATCCACGCCGTCGTGTGCCTCGACCGCGGCGACGGCCTCCGCTGCGGACTTGGTATAGCCGATGGCCCCGGCAGCCAACGCCTCCGCGTCGACCCCGGCAAGGCGCTCCAGCGCGCAACCGAGGAGGGTGACGTCCAGCGCACGAAGGGCTGCGCCACCGCCAGGAAGGAATGGCTCGAACGCATCTCGGCGAGCCGTCAGCAGGGCCCCGCCGGCCCGCGTCCACAGACCTAACCGTCCAGCGCCACCGGCCGTCGACCCGGCCCCGGCGAACTGCACGACGAGTTCCTCGGCGCCCGCCACACGCTGGACGTCGAACAGCTCGGCCGCCTGATCCAGCAGAGCCGCGGCCCGCTCGTCTCCGATCCCGCGGACCAGCCGGTGCGTCGGTAGCACGGTCAGCGGCTCCGCCCCGGCCTCGAGGAACAGGGCCAGCAGGTAATCGAACGCCGGGTCCTCCTCGCACGACCGGCTCATCCGGCGCTCGTCGCGATAACGGAGGGCCGTTTCGTAGCGATGGTGTCCATCGGCGATGGTCACGGGCATCGCCTCGGCTGCGGCGATCAGCCTGGCCGCGACATCGGCCGAGGGACCGTCGCCGTCGGCCGCGAGGGCCCACAGTCGATGGCGCGTTCCGTCGTCATCCGTGACGTCGATCTCCGCCGGTCCGGCCGCGACCGTCGCCAGTCGCTCGCCCGTGCCGCCCGCCGGGTCGTCGAACAGGACCACGACCGGGCTCGTGTTCACCCCGGTCGCCCGCAGCAGCTTGTAGCGATCCTCCTTCGGACCGATCATCGTCCGCTCGTGGGGCAGGACCCCGGACCCCTGGTCGAAGGCCTCCAGGCGAAGTCGCGCGAAGAACCCTCGCTGCGTCCGTTCCACGTCCGTACCCGGCACGACGTACGTCTGCTCGTAGACGTACACGGACGGGTGCGGATCCTTGTGCAGTGTGCCGTCCGAGCGCCAACCGGCCAGGATCCGCGCGGCCCGCCGATAGCGATCGTCCGGCTCCTCACCGGGCTCGCTCGCCGGCAGGTCCAGCCGTACCACGTTGGCCGGATGGCGGGCGGCAAGGGCGACCCGCTGGGCGGGCTCGATGACATCGTACGGTGGGGCCATCACTCGACCGACGTCGCCCACGCTGGACGGCTCATATCGGAGGGCGCGGAACGGACGAATCTGGGGCACGAGTTCCTCAGGGGATGCGGCGCTCCGAGCCGGCGCCGATGGGACGCGCCCATCGTACGATAGGTCCGGCTCCGACCGCGAACGGCGGGCCGGGCCGTCCGGCGCCACGACCGTCAGGGTTCCGGCGCAACTTTCTCGGGGGTCGAGGCGTCCATGCTCCGATCGTCCCTGCCCGTCGCCATATCGGAGTCTGCGTGCGTCACCCGGTCCCGTCCTTGGTCTCACGTCTCCTCAGCGCCCCGGTCGCGATCGTCCTGTTGGTGGGTCTCGCCGTCGCGCCGGTGAGCGCGGTCGAGGCACCCGCCGGTCTGACGATGGAGGCGCGGGTCCTGCTCGACGGGCATGCGCGCGTCGGATCATGGCTGGCCATCGATATCGACCTTGCGAACAGCGGACCGAGCCTCGCCGGAGAACTGCGATTGGCCGGGGGCGCCCAGGGGCGGACCCGATTCGGAACGCCGATCGACCTGCCGACCGATTCGCGCAAGACCTACCGGCTGTATGCCCAACCACCGGCATTCGGAAAGGAACTCGAGATCAGCCTGGTCTCGGGTCCGACCACCATCGCCACGACCAAGGCCACGTTCACGATCCATGATGGGACGCAACTGATCGTCGGGATCGTGGCGGAACGGCCGGGCGACATCGTGGGCGACCTGGACCTGCTGCCCAACCAGAACAACATCGCACCGCTCACCATCGACCTTGCCCCCGCGGACCTGCCTGAGCGTGTGGAAGCGTGGAGTGCGCTGGACCGGCTGATCTGGCAGGACACCGATTCCTCACGCCTGACACCCGCCCAGCTCGACGCGCTGCGCGGCTGGGTGGCCGGCGGGGGCCGCCTCGTGATCGTCGGCGGAACCGCCGGGCCGTCCAGCCTGTCTGCCTTTCCGGACCTGCTCCTGCCCTACCGTCCGACGGCCACGACGGATGTGGCGCCGGGTTCGCTCGTGGCCCTGCTCGGCCAGATCCCCGTGGGCGCCACGGACCTGCCCGCGCTGGCTGGCGAGCTGGCGGGCGGTCGCGCGCTGGCCAGCACCGGTGATCGCGTCGTGGCTGCCGAGCGCTCCTACGGCAGTGGTGCCGTGACGATCGTCGGTTTCGACCCGACGGCAGACTGGATCACCGGGACCCCGGTCGCCGAAGGCCTGTGGCGACGACTCATCCCGAGCCGGGGGATCGGTGGCCCGGTCATTGGCGACGACAGCCAGATCGTGTCGGCGGCGTCGCAACTCCCGGGCCTCGCCCTGCCGCCGATCGGTGGCCTTATCGGGCTTCTCGGCGCCTACATCCTGCTCATCGGACCGATCAACTACATCGTCCTGCGGCGGCTGGACAAGCGCGAATGGGCGTGGGTCACGATGCCGGTGCTCATCGTCGCCTTTGCCGTGGGATCGTACGGCTTTGGCTCCCTCCTGCGGGGCAGTGAGCTGATCATCAACGAGGTCGCGATCGTGCGAGGGGCCCCTGGAGCGACGGACGGCACCGCCCAGATCTACCTCGGCGTGTTCTCGCCGTCGAGAAACACCTACCAGATCCGGGTTCCGGGCGGCGCGCTGCTCTCCTCACCGACCAGCGGCGATTTCTTCGGTGGCGACGGCACCTCGGCCACCCTGGACGTCCTGCAGGGCGATCCGGCTCGCGTGCGAGACCTCGGGGTCGGATTCGGGACGTTACGCACGATCCGAGCCGAGACGGCGGTCCAGGTTCCGCTCATCCAGGCGGAACTGCGCCTCGAAGATGGCCGGCTCAAGGGGACCGTGACCAACGACTCGAGCGTGACGCTGCTCAAGCCGGCGGTCGTCCTGGGCGGGACGGTGGCGACCATGAGCGATCTGGCGCCCGGCGCCTCGGCCACGGTCGATGTCAAGCTCCAGCCGTTCCAGCAGGGCCAGCCGCTGTCCGACAAGATCGTCGGACAGGTCTTCTTCGGCGAACCCGGCCAGCAGGGTGACGACTCGGCTCGCCTGTACGCTCGCCACACGATCGTCGATCAATTGAGCTACGACCCGAACTTCGGGTTTACCGGCCAGCTTCCGGCGGACGGACCGGTCATCCTGGCCTGGTCGGATGACAGCCTGCTCCCGGTCGAGATCGAAGGCCAGGTACCGCGTCGGACCGGCAACGTCCTGTGGTTCCTCCCGACGGAGCTGTCGATCAGTGGCACGACGACCTTCCGCAGCGACCTCATGCGCTCGACGGTGATCTCGTCGGACGCGGCGTTCTTCAACAAGGATCCGTTCAACCTCAATTTCGGGAAGGGCTCCGCCGAGCTGTCCTATCGTCCGATCGGCTTCGATGGGACGATCGCGGCGACTCAGCTGGCGATCGGCCTTAACTTCGGTGACCCAGGGTTCACCGTCGATCCCAAGCTGATCGAGCCGCTTCCGGCCATTCCGGAGCCGTGCGACCCTGAGACGGCGGCGTGCGGGCCGGTGAACTTCGATGGTCTAGCGGAGGTCGAGTTGTTCGATCTGACGACTTCAGCGTGGAAGCGCCTGCCACATCTCGAGAGCGGGCAACGCTACGCCATCGCCGAGCCCGCGCGGTACGTCGATCCGACCACCGGCACCGTCCTCATCCGGCTGGTCAACGACAACCAGGAGCAGGTCGGCTTCAGCCTCGACCTCTCGATCACCGGAGACCTGCGGTGACCGTGATCGTCCGGACCGATGGACTGGTCAAGCGCTACGACGGCACACTCGCGGTCGCCGGCGTGGACCTGAGTGTCGAACAAGGCGAGATCTTTGGTCTGGTCGGACCCAACGGCGCCGGCAAGACCACCCTGCTGCGAATCCTGGCGACGCTGTTGCGCCCATCCGCCGGTACGGCCGAGATCGCCGGGATGTCCGTGACTCGGAACCCTGACCAGGTTCGGCGCGTCATCGGGTTCATGCCGGACGCATTCGGGGTCTACGACGACATGAAGGTGTGGGAATACCTGGACTTCTTCGCGCGTTGCTACGGCATCGGGCCGGCGGCCCGCCGACGGATGATCGGCGACCTGCTGGAGCTCGTTGATCTGGGCGACAAGCGCGACGCTTACGTCCAAACGCTCTCACGCGGGATGCAGCAGCGCCTGTGCCTCGCTCACGCCCTCGTGCACGACCCGCAGGTGCTCCTGCTCGACGAGCCGGCGTCCGGCCTGGACCCGCGGGCGCGGGTGGAGCTCCGTGAGTTGCTGCGAGAACTGCGCGCCCTGGGCAAGACCATCCTCATCAGCAGCCACATCCTGCCCGAGCTCGAGGAGCTGTGCACCAGTGTCGCCATCGTCGATCGGGGTCTCGTGCTGGCCCAGGGTCGGGTCTCCGACATCGAGCGCCGGCTGCGTTTCGGGGCCGTGCTCCGGGTGCGCCTGCTGCTCGAGGGCGAGGTGCTGGAAGCGGCTCGCGTGACATTCGCCGCGGATCCGGACGTCGCATCCGCGGCGCTCCTTGCCGATGGCACCATCGAACTCGGCTTCCGCGGCGACGATGCCGCGACCGCGCGACTGCTGGCGGACTGCGTGGCGGCCGGGATGCCCATCGTCAGCTTCGCGCGCGCCGCGAGCGACCTTGAGGAACTGTTCCTGCAGGTCACGTCACCTGACCGACAGCCCGTGGAAGCGGCGTAGGGAGACCGATATGACAGACCTCACGGCCACCCCCGTCCTGACGCCGGTCCTCCCGCCGGGCCGACCCTTGCGCGAACGATTGGGGGCATTCGCAGGGATCGCCGGCGGGGTGACCGCGATCGGGGTCAAGGAGCTGCGCGGACGCATGCGCGGGCGGCGCGCGTTCGTCATCCTGACGATCTATCTGCTGTTGCTCGGCGGCTTTGCCCTGATGGTCGAGCGGGTCCTGGAGGCAAATTACGCGACCGGGTTCGGGGGGTCCTCCCCATTTGCCAGCTCGGCCATCGGTCAGGGCATCTTTGCCGGCCTGCTGTTCCTGATGACTCTCCAGGTGGTCTTCCTCGCCCCGTCCTCGACCTCCGGGGCGATCAGTCTGGAGCGCGAGAAGCAGACGCTGGAATTGCTCATCACCACGCCGATAAGCTCGCTCGCGATCATCGTTGGCAAGCTGCTCTCCGCGCTGGTCTACGTGTTCCTGCTCATCGCTGCGTCCGTGCCGCTGATGGCCGTGGTGTTCGTGTACGGCGGAGTCGCGCCGGAAGATGTCGTGCGTGGCTACATCGTGCTCATCGCCACGGCTCTCGGTCTGGGCTCGTTCGGTCTGCTGTGCTCGGCTGTGGTCAAGCGGACCACGGCAGCTACCGCGATCACGATCTTTGGCGTCCTCGCCATCTCGGTGGGGACGATATTCGTCCTCGTCTTCTGGCAGGCGATGGGGTCGTTCGACAACAACGGCAATCGGCGCGGTGGCCCGCTCGGTATCCGCTCGCCGGTCATCCTCGCCTATCTCAACCCGTTCATCGCCCAGGCCGACGTGATGTGCGGGACGGAGGCGAGCTTTAGCGGCGGCTGGTGCCAGGCGGTGAATGGCATCGCGCCGAGCAACGATGGCGTGATCATCAACGACGGGGGCCTTGTGCCTGGGGTTCAGCAGCCTGATTTCAAGGTTGGACCCGGGGGCGGGTTTGCCGAGCCGGACGTGTTCATCGACGGCAAGGGCGGCGCCGTCATCGTCGACCAGGGCCAGGTGGTCGCTCGGGTCGGCGGCCTAGGCGGAGAGGCCCAGCAGGTGCAGCCGTTTGGCCCGCAGCGAGACGCTCTGTGGCCCAAGTCCGTGCTGACCTGGCTCGTGCTGTCTGTCGTCTTTGTCTTCCTGTCCGTCCAGGCCGTCTCACCCACCCGTCGCTGGCGACCGCGCCGTCGACCACGGGCCCCGCGGAGTCCCGTCGCATGAGTATCCGATCCCGACTCGCTTTGCTGCGCACCCGTTCGTCGGCAGTCCGGACCAATTCCGCCACCGTCGTGCCGCCAGATCCACGGCTGCATCTCGAGGGGCCGTTGGACCCGTCCATCGACGCCATCCGCGGGTCACTTGTGCCCCATCGGCGCCGGCTGTGGCTGCGACGCATGGTTCGACGGGCCTGGGTCGCCCTCGCCATCGTCGCGATCGCCGAGCTTGCGCTGTGGGCCGTCGCCCGTGTCGTCCCCATCGATCTGGCGCCGGTCATCGGGGCCGCGATCCCGGTCGTGATCGTCCTGGCCCTGCTTGTCGTCGTCGTCCGTGCCCGACCGTCGCTGGGTGAGACGGCCCTCGCGGTCGATGCCGAGGCGGGCCTGGGCGATCGGGTCTCGAGCGCGCTTGAGCTCGCCGTCGGGTTTCCGGGGTCCGCCGGTCCCGCGACGGATCAGGAAGCCGTGGATGTACCTGTTGATGGCCCATTCGACGAGACCATCGAGACGGACCGGTTCGTCCGACGCCAGCGACGGGACGCCCTCGCGGCCGTACGGACAGTGCCCGCCCTGTTCAAGCCACGCTTCTCCCGTTCGCCGGCCCTGGCCACGCTGGTGGCCGCCGTCCTGCTGGTTCCGGTCCTCGTCCTGCCCAACCCGCAGGATGCGGTGATCGCGCAGCAACGCGACGTGCGAGCGGCCGCGGATCGCCAGGCCGATCGACTTGATGATCTGGCAAAAGAGCTCGATTCGAGGGGCGGCGAGACCCAGGATCCACGAACGGAGCTGGCGGAGGAACTCCGCGAATTGGCGCGGCAGTTGCGGGAGCGGCCGGACGAGCTCGCGGCCAATCTGCGCGAGCTGGGCGCGGTCGAAAGCGGGGTGCGTGCCCGGATCGATCCTTCCACGGAGCAGCGCGCGTCGGCGATGACCTCGCTGGCGCGGTCGCTGTCGAGGGCCGCCACGGGCAACCCCGACGCCAACCGCGACGGGGACCCGAAGAAGACCCGCGAGGACCTCTCGGAACTCGGTGACAAGCTTGATGAGCTGACGCCGGAAGAAAAGCGGGAGCTGGCGCGGGAGCTGGCGGAGATGAGTGCCACCGCCGCCGGAGCGGATGGTGGCGCGGCGACGGCCCTGCGGGATGCAGCGCAGAGCCTTGCCCAGGGGGACACGGCGGGCGCCCGCTCGGCGCTGGATCGGCTTGGCGAGTCGCTCGAGGGCACACAGGCAAGGGTCGAGACCAATCGGGACCTGGCGGAGGCAGCCTCGCGGATCCAGGATGCCCGGCGCGACCTCGCGGATGCCGGCCGGCAGGGCCAGGGCCAGCAGGGCCAGGGCCAGCAGGGTCAAGGCCAGGGGGGTCAAGGCCAGGGGCAGGGCCAAGGGGGCAGCCCCGCGCCCAGCGGTCAGGGTCAGGGGCAAGGGCAGGGCCAAGGTCAAGGTCAGGGTCAAGGCCAGGGTCAAGGTCAAGGCCAGGGCCAAGGTCAAGGCCAGGGTCAAGGTCAAGGCCAGGGCCAAGGTCAAGGAGGCGGGATCGGCGGTGGCGGATCCAATGCGCGCTCACTCGGCCAGGGCAACGGCGGCAACGGACTTCCGGCCGGCCCGACCAACCCGAACCGGCCATCCGAGCTCGGTGAAGACCTGTCGTCCGTGTTCGCGCCGTTCGATCGCGTCGGCAGGCCCGGCGACCCCTCGTACGTCGCGGGCACCGGTGGCGACGGCCAGACCCAGCAGGGCAGCCAGGTCGGTACCGGAACGGACAACGGGTCGCTGACGCCGTACCAGCAGGTCTACGCGGACTTCGAGCGCTACGCCCAGACGTCACTCGATCGCGGCTACGTGCCGCTGTCGGTCAAGGACTACGTCCGCGACTACTTCAGCTCACTCGATCCCTCGAACTGACCAGGACCGCACGACCGGACCGCAGTCGTCATCAACACCCGGAGGTTTCGTATGGAAGCGCCCGTCACGACCGATCCCGCCCAGCGTCTTGCCCCGGAGGCCTTCGCCGAGCGCGCCCAGACCATCGAGCGCGAGATCGGGCGGGTCATCGTCGGTCAGCGCGAGTTGGTTCGCCAGACGTTGACCGGGCTGCTCGCCAACAGCCACGTCCTGCTCGAGGGCGTTCCGGGGCTCGGCAAGACCATGCTCGTGCGGACGATCGCCGATGTCATCGACTGCACCTTCAACCGCATCCAGTTCACGCCGGACCTCATGCCGGCCGACATCACCGGCACCAACATCTTGATCGAGGAGGGCGGCCAGCGGGTCTTCAAGTTCCAGCCGGGACCCATCTTCGCCAACCTCGTGCTGGCCGACGAGATCAACCGGGCCACCCCCAAGACCCAGTCGAGCCTGCTCGAGGCGATGCAGGAACACCAGGTCACGGTCGCCCGCAGGCGCTTCCCGCTCGATCCGCCGTTCTTCGTCCTGGCCACCCAGAACCCGCTCGAGATGGAGGGGACCTATCCCCTGCCCGAGGCGCAGCTGGACCGGTTCATCTTCAAGGTCATGGTCCCGTTCCCGTCCGAGGAGGACCTGATCGCGATCATGGACCGGACCACGGGCTCCGAGTCCGTCACGGCATCCAAGGTGTGTACCGCGGCCGAGATCGTGGAGATGCAGCGGCTCGCACGGGCCGTGCCCATCGCGCCCCACGTCACGGCCTACGCGGTGAGCATCCTTGCCGCAACCCACCCGGACCAGGGGCGCGCGCCGGGCATCGTCCGGGACTACGTCCGCTACGGCGGCTCGCCCCGTGGCGCCCAGGCCCTCGTGACGGCCGGCAAGATCTACGCCCTGCTCGACGGCCGGTTCAACGTCTCCACGGACGACATCCGGGCGGTCGCCATGCCGGCCCTGCGCCACCGGATCATCCTTAACTTCGAGGGCGAGGCCGAGGGCATCACGACCGAGGCCACGGTTCGCGCGATCCTCGACGCCGTCACCGTCCCGACCGTCGAGTAGGAACTCACCATGACCGAGCGGACCGGCCTCGACGCGGGGGCCTCATCGCCCACGACCGCTGCGGCCGGCACGCGCCCGGTCTTCCTGCCCTCGGAGGTCGATCCGACCGTCTTCGATGAGGGCTTCCTGCGCCAGCTCGAGCGGCTGCTCCTGCTCATGCGCTCGCCGGTCCGCGGTGGCCTCAAGGGTGGTCGGCGAAGCGTCAAGCGCGGCCAGTCGGTCGAGTTCGCCGACTACCGTGACTACACGCCTGGCGACGACCTGCGCCAGCTTGACTGGAACGTGTACGCCCGCCTCGAAAAGCTCTTCGTGAAGCTGTTCATCGAGGAGGAGGACGTCACCGTGACCCTGCTGCTCGATGCCTCCGCGTCGATGACCAGCGGCCAGCCGTCCAAGCTCACCTTCGCCAAGCGAGCCGCCGCCGCCCTCGGCTACATCGCGCTCGCCAGCGAGGACCGGATCGTGGTCAGCGCCCTGACCGGCCGGGTGGCCCGCCGGCGGGCCGCGATGCGTGGCTCCGGACGGGTCTTTCGCCTGCTCGCCGACCTGTCCGCGATCGAGCCTGCCGCGGGAACGACGGATCTCGTGGCGGCGGCCCGACACGCCGGCGCCCAGCTCCACGGCCGGGGCGTCATCGTGCTGCTGTCCGACCTGCTGGACCCCGGCGCCGACCGGGTCATCCGCGAGCTCGCTGCGACCGGTTCGGAACTGGTCGTGTTGCACATCCTCTCACCGGACGAGCTGGATCCGGCGCTCGAGGGTGACCTGCGCCTGGTCGATACCGAGACCGGCGACCGCGTGGACATCACCGCCGACATCGCCACGATCGATGCCTACAAGGCTCGCCTGACCATTTGGAAGGCCGGCTTCGCCGACACCGCCGCAAAGCGCCGTGCGAGCTACGTGGACCTTGCCTCGGACGTGAATCTGGCCGACCTGATGTTCGCCGAACTGCGCCGGCGCAGGGTGCTGGGTTGACCCACTGATGCCGTTCACGTCGCCGCTCGCGCTGCTCGGCCTGCTGTTCATCCCGGCCGTCATCGCGATGTACCTGCTCAAGCTGCGGCGCGACGAGGCGGTCGTGCCCTCGACCCTGCTGTGGACCCGGCTTGTCGCCGACGTAGAGGCCAATGCCCCGTGGCAGAAGCTCAAGCGCAGCCTGTTGCTCCTCGTGCAGCTCCTGCTCGTGGCGATCCTGGCCCTGCTGGCCGCCCGCCCCTTCGTCGAGCGCCCGGCCGGCCTCGCCCGCGACATCGTGCTGGTCATGGACACCTCGGCCAGCATGGCCGCCACGGACGTGACCCCGGATCGATTGACGGCCGCCAAGCAGGCTGCGATCGAGGCCCTGCGGGACCTGCCGACGGGCGGCAAGGTCAGTGTCATCGCGGCGGATCGCAGTGCGCGCATCGTGGTCAACGAATCGAGCGACCTCAGCCGGGTGCGCCAGGCCATCGAGGGGATCACGGTCACGCACAGCAGCGGCGATCTTGGTGACGCGCTGGAACTCGCCTCCAAGCTCGCGGCCCGCTCGGGTGACGCTCAGGTCCTGGTCGCGACGGACGCGGCCCTGGCCACGATGCCCACCGGCCGCGTGACAGCCCCGGTCAAGGTGCTGTCCGTCGGGCGGGATCGCAAGAACCAGGCGATCGTCGCGCTGGCCGTCCGAACCTCGCCATCCGCGGTGACCCGATCCGTGTTCATCAGCGTGGCCAACGTGGACCTGGAGCGCGCCAACCGGCGAGTCGAGCTGTGGGGCGACGACCGGCTGCTGGAGGTGCGAGACATCGTCCTCGAGGCACAGGCCCGGTCGGACGTCATCGTCGACGACCTCCCGCGTGATGTCCGAACGGTCGAGGTCCGGCTCGTCGGCAGCGACCCGGCCGTCACCACCCCGCCGGACCATCTCGCCGTCGACGACCGCGCGTGGGCGGTCATCCCGCAGGACCGGACGCGCCTGATCCTCGTCGTCGGCGAGGGCGATCCGTATCTTGAGACGGCGTTGAGCTATCTCCCGGACGTCGAGCTGTATGGCGTCAAGCCCGCCGAGTACGGGCCGGCCAGCGAGCGCCAGGACGGACGCCCCTGGGACCTCATCATCTTCGAGGGCTTCCTGCCAGCCACCCTGCCGCGCTCGCCGATCCTGGCCATCGCCCCGCCCCGGACGAGCCCGCTCGGTGAGGTGAGCGGCAAGCTCACCAACCCTGGCATCGGGACGCTGGACCCGGATGAACCGGTGCTTCGCTATGTGGACCTGTCCACGACCCACATCGCCGAGGCGAGCAAGCTTGCGGTACCGGACTGGGCCCGGATGATCATCCCTGGGCCGCGTGGCGCGCCACTGCTGTATGCCGGCCTGCGCGACGGCGTCGCCACTGCGGTCCTCGCGTTCGAACCGCGACGCTCGGACCTGCCGCTCCAGATCGCTTTCCCGATCCTCCTGGCCAACCTCACGGGCGAGTTGCTGGGCTCATCCGCGGCGCCCACGGAGGCCATCCAGCCGGGCACGCCGGTGGAACTCGTCATCCCGACCGGGGCGATCGGGCTCACGGTCGAACGACCGGACGGCAGCACCACCGAGCTTGTCCCCGGTACCACGGGCGGGGTCGCGGTGACGTATGCCGCGACCGAACTGCCGGGCGTCTACACCGTCACCCCGATCCCCGATCCCGTCGCTTCGGCCGCCCCATCGGGGAGTGCCGGGGCGACCGCCCGCCCGAGCGCGACCAACGCTGCCTCGCCGTCTAACTCAGCGGGCGCGTCCGCGGGCGCCTCACCGATCCCGGACGACCCGCTCGCACCGGTCCGCTTCGCCGTCGACCTGTTCGACGTCGATGAATCGACCATTGCGCCGGGTTCTGCCGCGACGATCGCGGCGCTCGGCGCATCAGCGGCCGCCTCGCCGGCACCGGGGACTGGCGGCACCACCACGGAACGCCCGACGACGCGGGACGAGCTGTGGGTCCCGATCGTCCTTCTCGTGCTGGTCGTCCTGTGCGTGGAGTGGGCGCTGTACCACCGCGACGGGCTCATCCGCATCCGCCGCTCCCTGGCGAGCCGCCTGGGCCGCGACACGGGCGGGGCCGCTTGATGGGCGTCAGTTTCGAGGCGCCGCTGGCGCTTCTGCTGCTCGTCCCCGCGTTGGTGCTCACCGTTGGGCTGTATCTCGGTGCGCGGCGACGGATCGGGGCGGGCCGGCGGCGCGTGGCACTGGGCGTGCGCGTGCTGCTGCTATCGGCGCTTGTGCTGGCCCTTGCCGGCTTCCGCATCGTGTTGCCCGTTGATCGGCTGGCGACCGTGTTCGTGGTCGACCTGTCCGATTCGGTCGGCAACGACGGACATGAGGACGCGCTGGCATTCCTGCGCGAGACACTGGAGCTGATCCCGGACAGCGATGTCGCGGGCATCGTGGCCTTCGGCAAGGAGGCGCTCGTCGAACGGCTGCCATCTGACCTCCAGGAGATCGACCGGATCGCCTCGACGCCGGTGCGCTCCGCGACCGATATCGGCGCGGCACTGCGGCTCGCCACCGCGTTGTTCCCCGACGACGCCCAGAAGCGGATCGTCCTCCTGTCCGATGGCAACGACACGACCGGCGGAGGCCAGGCCGAGGCGGCCCTCGCGGCCACGCGCGACATCCGGATCGAGACCCGCCTCATCGGCCTCGGCTCGTCCGACGAGGTGCTGGTCGAGCGGCTGATCACGCCATCGAGCATCAACCTCGGTGAATCGGTCGAGGCGATCGCGGAGATCCGCTCATCCGTGGCCCAGCCGGCTACCGTCCGGCTGTTCGCCGACGGCGAGCTCGTCGAGACGGTGCCGGTCAACCTGGAGGCCGGGCTCACTCGGGTCGTGTTCGACGTCACCCCGATCGAGCCACGTTTCCATACGTTCCGGGTCGTGGTCGAGGCAGGTCGCGACACCTTCAGCGAGAACGACCGGGCGGACTCCAACACCATCGTCAAGGGCGAGCCGCGGACCCTGGTCCTGGCCGGCAACGAGGCCGTGGCCGCGGAGCTGGTCGGAGCCCTCACGGCCCAGGGCCAGAAGGTCGACACGATGGTCCCCGAGGCGCTGCCGACGGACTTCGCCGCGCTCGCCACCTACGACAGTGTGGTCCTCGTTGACGTGCCGAGGATCCGCCTGTCGGACCGCCAGCTGGCCGCGCTCCAGGTGTATGTGCGCGACCTTGGCAAGGGCCTCGTGATGATCGGCGGGCCGAACAGTTACGGCGCCGGCGGCTACCAGAAGACGCCGCTGGAAGAGACGCTGCCGGTCGATATGGGCGTGCGCGACCGCGAGAAGCAACCGGACGTGGCGCTTGTCGTCGTGATCGATCAATCGGGTTCCATGGATGCCTGCCACTGCAATACGTTCAATGGCGGGGGCGGCGGCGGGACCGGGATCGGTGGCGTACGCAAGATCGATATCGGCAAGGAGGCCATCCTGCGGGCGGCGGCCGCCCTGACCGAACGCGACGAGCTCGGGGTGGTGTCGTTCAATGAGCAGGCCCACTGGGTGGTGCGGACCCAGCCACTCGGCGGTCTCGATGACCTGCAGGGTCAGATCGCTGGGCTTCAGCCGATAGGGCAGACCAATATCTTCGCGGGTCTCGAGCAGGCGGTCGAGTCGCTCGAGGGCGCGACGGCCACTCGGCGCCACATCATCCTGTTGACCGACGGCTGGTCGAGTTCCGGGCAGTACGACGCGATCCTGGATCGGATGAAGGCGGCCAGCATCACGCTCTCGACGGTCGGCGCCGGGGGTGGCTCGAATCCCTTCCTGGAAGGCCTGGCCACCCGCGGCGGCGGCCGATTCTACGATGCGGCCAACCCGGCCAGCATCCCGGATATCTTCCTCAAGGAGACCCTGCAGGTCTCCGGGCAGCAGATCATCGAGGAGCCGTTCTTCCCGATCCTGACTTCGTCATCGCCGATCCTGCGCGGTCTCGACGAGGGCATGCCACAGCTGCGTGGCTACAACGGCACGACCGCCAAACCGGCCGCGCAGACGGTGCTGGTCACGCCGCGCGACGACCCCCTTCTTGCCACCTGGCAGTACGGCCTTGGCCGGTCCGTGGCCTGGACGTCGGATTCCACGGGTCGCTGGGCCCGTGACTGGGTGGCCTGGCCCGGCTTTGGGCGGTTCTTCAGCCAGCTCGTGGCGTGGACGTTCCCGGGCGAGGAGACCGGCGGTATCGAGGCGGGCTTTGACGTCCGCGGCGGGCAGACGACGCTGCATGTCGAGAGTGTCGAGGCTGACGGGTCGCCGCGTGATTTCTACTCGACTACCGCGGTCGTCGTCGGGCTGGACCTGGAGCCCATCGAGGTGACCCTGGATCAGATCGCGCCGGGGGTCTACGAAGTGCCACTCGGCGAGATCGATTCGGGGGCATATGCGATCCGCATCACACAGACCCGGCCTGGGTCGGCGCCACTCGGTCGAACGGTCGGGCTGGTCGCACCGACCGCTGCGGAGTACCGCTCGCTCGGGCCCAACGAGGCATTCCTCGCCACGCTCCGTAGCGCGACGGGCGGGATGGTGGTTGCGACGCCGCTGGATCCATGGGTCCACGATCTGACGCTCACGTCGCGCTCGACGGACCTGTGGCCGCTCCTGCTGGTGCTGGCTTTGCTGCTGTGGCCGCTGGACATCGCCCTGCGGCGCGTGTCGGTCGGGCGCCGCGAGTTCGCCGCGGCCGGGGCCTGGGTGCGTGGGGTGCCGCGTCGGCGAGGTGCCACGGCCGCCCGAACGGCGACGGGTGAGGGCCTCCTCGCGGCACGGGATCGGGCGAGCTCGGCCGGGGCACGTGCCGCGATGCGTCGGCCTGACGAGGCGGCTGTGGCCGGTCCACCCGCTGCCGAATTGAGCGCGCCAACCCCGCAGCCAGTATCAACGGGTTCCCAGACGGCGAGCGCGGTTTCGCCTCCGGTCTCGAGTGCGACCCCGCTCCAGGACGGCACCGACACGATGGCACGTCTCCGCGACGCGAAGCGGCGCGCCCGCGACCGCGACCGCTGACACGCGTCGGGCAATTTTGCGTGCTGGCCTCCGATGTCAGCCCCAGCAACAAGATTTGCACAGGTGAGCGTGATCAGTTGCTTCGTAGAGCCGGGATCGCAGTCTGAGCGATCGATCGTGCACGGCTGTGCGGAAATGGTGCCTGGGGCTGACATGGGGCCCCGGGTCGTGCACGGCTGTGCGGAAATGGTGCCTGGGGCTGACATGGGGCCCCGAGTCGTGCACGGCTGTGCGGGCGGCGGGGAGAACTACCGCCGGTCAGCGGGCGACGGCTTCGTCGCTGGCGGCAGGTCCTCGATCTCGATGGAGGGCCCGGGGCCCACGCCGCGCGAGCCCGCCGCACCGCGCAGACCAAGAACCGCGGCGATCATCAGGAGCGTGACGGCGGCGATCAGCGGCCACGAAAAACGTCGATAGTCGATGCCACCGATGACCGACAACTCGCGGACCGTCACGTTGCCTGACGCGTCCGTTGCGGTGATCCAAAGCGTCTGCGGCCATGGCGCGAGGGGTGTCCTGACGGTGAACCGGCCGCTCGGATCCAGCCGGGACTGGGCCGTCCCATCCAGGCGAATCACCGCCCCCGTCTCGGCCGAACCGGCGATCTCGGCCGTGAACGGCCAGACCGCACTGCTGAACGGCGCCTCGATCACCAGCGCAGGACCGACCAGGTCCCGCATGACCGATAAGGCCACAGGATCACCGACCTCGCCCCAGTCGTCGATCGGCACGACCGTCACGATCCAGCGCGTCGCCGGCGACCCATCGATCAGAGTGACGTCGTCGAGCGGAACCTTGACCCCCGCCGCGTCAACGCCTGACTCGCTGCCAGGTGGAACGGGCACGCGTATCACACCCGCCCGAGCCGTCGAGACCAGGTGTGCACCGAGTGCAGCGAGCGCGCCAGGAAGGTCGATCTTCGTCGTAGGCTCGATCGCCGTCACGGCACGCGCGGTCGCGGTCACCACGAACCGGGAGCCTATGGATCCCGCGATCGTCGTGCTGAGGTCCGGGGCCGTCACGCTCTCGATGGTCGCTCCGGGTGCCGGAACCTCACTGACATCGAGCGAGTCGCCCGCCGGCAACTCGGCCAGGACGAACGGCGTCGACGGTCCGTGGCGCCACCACCCGACCGGACCCGCGGCCCATGGTGCAGGCGTGTCCGGGACCGTCCGCTTGGGGTCCCAGCTGACCCCCGAAGCCACGAGCAGCCGGCGAGACTGGCCGTCCCCGATGAAGGTCACCGGCCGCGTTGCGAACCAGGCGGCACCCGGACGAAGGTCGCCCGCATCGCAGGTCAGGACGGCCCCCGGCAGGAGCACGTCCGGGCAACCCTGATCGGCGGTCGCGGCCGTCTCGGCGATCTCGGCACGCCATGCGACCGATGGCCGGCCTGCCTGGGCGTTGGCCAGACTGGCCGCCTGGATCAATGACCAACGATGCTCGGTCATCCCGCCGGCGAACATGACCGTCGCCGACGAGCCATGGAGACCACCATCGGCCGGGTCACGCCGGACTTGCTCTGTCCCGACGGACCCCGGCCCCCGCCCGCTGGACGGCTCCAGCCACGCTACCGCAGCGGCGTGCTCGCCGCCTCGCGTCAGGGGCAGGCCGGCGAACAGGGGCACGGCTTGAGCGGACGCAACGCGGGTGCCTTGCCAGTCGTTCCGTGGATCCATCACCGCCAGGCCTTGCGGCGTGAGCGCCATGACCTCGTCGGCCCCGTCGTCGTCGATATCGAGTCGCAGTGGCGACCCGACGGATGGCGTCGAAATCGATGACACGGCGGCTCGGTCGGCGAAGACGTTCCCATCGGTCAGGCGAACACCGACCAACGACAGGTCGCCGGCGCCTTCGGGCGGGACCGGACAGTCTGGCGCGGCATAGGCCAACAGGTCGTCACCGGGGGTCTCATCAAAGCGACCCAGGACGCCGGAGGCGAGTCGCCGCTCCGGAACGGTGAACGTCCGCTCGATGACCAGCGTCGTCGCGTCGAGCACCCAAACGGCCGAACCCGCACAGGTGAGTCCTGGCTGTCGACTGCTGGCCGTCGCCAGAACCAGCTCGGTGGCACCATCGCCGTCGACGTCCGCGGCCCCGGCCGCCTCGATGGCGATGGGAAGCACCTGCCGATCGCCTTCCTCGGGCGCAAAACCCCGCGGGCCGCCGTCCGTGCGCAAGCCGACGACCACCGTCCGATCGGCCTCAGGTTCGACGGCGATGAGGGCGAACGACGCGGCTGACAGCCCGATCAGCCACGGCGGACCGAAGGCCCCGGTATCGCTCGAGGGAAGGTCAACGACCACCCTCGACGCGAGACGCCAGACGTCATCACGCCGGAGGATCGCGGCGCGGATCCTGCCCGACGCGTCCGGATCCAGCTGCAGCGTGAGCAACCGCGGCGCGAGGCCTGCGATGTCGGGCTCAAGCACCGCCAGATCGACGATGGGCTGATCCAGGAGGTTGGCCGAGTGTTCCGGTTCCATCGCGGCCATCGCGGGTGCGGTCAGCGAGATGATCACGCCCAGCGTGACTGCGGCGGCGATGGCGAGACGGGCGGCCGCTCCGCGGCGCGACACGGATCGGTGCACGGCTGACCTCCGGTGGCCCGCATCGTACCGCGACCGGCATGAGTTGCCGTACCGGTGGTAGCCTCGGGCTCGATGCACGCCCGTCGCTCCCTCGTCACGGCTCTGATTCCGATGGCCCTCGTGCTCGCCGCGTGCGGCACGATCTCGACGACCGCCCCTGCCCCGACGCCGGCCGATTTCCAGGGCATCGCGAGCGAGCTGACCCGGCGGTCCATCGTCATCGATGACCTCGTGTCGGGCGACGCCGGTTGTGACGACTCGACCCTCATCCCGACCGCCATCGGGCTCACGGCCACTGGCCTCGATCAGATCGAGCCGGTCCGGATCTACCTGTACATCTTCCGGAACCGAGACGCGTTCGACCGGCTCCGCCCATCGATCGACGACTGCGCGCGTGCCTTCGTGACCGATCCCGAGACGTTCGAGACCGTGGAGCAGTCGCCCTTCGTGCTCGCCGGCCAGGGGCCGTGGGCGCCCGAATTCGAGGCCGCCGTCCGCGAGGCCTTGACGGTCGCGGGCGGCACCGGCAACTGAGCGAGCCCGGGCCGCGAGGCGCCGGACCGGGGTGACGAAGGTAAGGTCCGTGGTCCTGGTACCACTCGACCTTCCCATACCGAGTGGGACGTCCGGGCCACGGCCCGCGAATGTCCCGGTCGAGATGCTGGGGTCGTGCCCACCGCGTGCCGACCCGCCCGATCTCTCCTCGCCCTGGCCCTCGTCGTCAATCTGTTGGTGGCCGCCGTCCCGGACGCCGCGCTCGCAGGTCGGCCGGTCGAGGCCGTCCAGGCGGTCTTGGCGACGGAGCGCTCCGCCGTCCCGGGTCCCGGACCCGACGTGCGGGATGCACGGCGTGCGGCGAGGCTGGCCGTGTCCGCTGCCGTCATCGACTACGACCGAGAGGATATCCGGCGCCGGCCGACGATCCGGCAGCGCACGGAGCTGGTCAACCGCGCGGCCGACTGGATCAGCCGTCCCGCCCCGAACTTGCCGCAGCCGAAGGCCAGATCGGAGCCGAAGGTCGAGCCCGGCTCGAGCCGCTCGAGCGTCAGCGTATCGAGTCTTCAGGGTCGCAACCACGTCTGGATCCCGGCCCTCGGGGTCGATCGATCGGTCTCATTCTTCGCCTGCACGTCCAACGCCTACCCGGGCGACCGGGTCTACCGGTGGGGCTGTGCGGGCGGCAACAACGTGTACCTGTTCGGCCATGCCTACAGTGTGTTTCGGCCACTGCACGATGCCTACGTTCGGGGGCGCCTGGCCAAGGGCATGAAGGTCTACTACGCGGATGACAACGGGCGAGTCAGCACGTATGCCGTGTCCTGGTGGAAGGTCACTGCGCCGGACAAGGGCGAATGGGCCTACGCCGCTCAGTCGCGTCCTAGCCTTACCCTCCAGACCTGTGTCGGAGCGCGGAGCCAGTACCGCCTCATCGTCCGTCTGACCAAGGTCGCCTAGGCCGGGCGGGGGACCGCCCGAGCCAGGGCGAGGCTGGGGCTGGGGCCTGATCGCATGCCGCCGGGCACGGGGCTCCGGGTGACCGCTGTCGTTGATCGATCGGGGCCGTGGCACGAGGGGCTGCTACCCCCGAACGTCGATCCGGGACACCATCTCCTCGTGAAGACGGCGCATCTGATCAATGCAGGCGATCAGCGGGGATCAGCGGCGCGGACCACGTTCAGGCTAGACGACTCGCAGGTTCAGCACCTTGCGGGCGATGACGAGGCGCTGGATCTGACTGGTCCCCTCCCCGATCTCGGTCAGCTTCGCGTCACGCATGAATCGCTCGACCGGATAATCGGTCACGTATCCGTAGCCGCCGTGGATCTGGATGGCGTTGTTCGTCGCCCGTGAACTCACCTCCGAGGCGAACAGCTTGGCCTCCGCGGCGATCAGGCCGTAGTCACGACCCTGGTCCTTGAGCCAGGCCGCCTTCCACACCATGGCCCGGGCGGCCTCGATCTCCGTGGCCATATCCGCGACCATGAACGCAACTCCCTGGAACGTGCCGATCGGCCGGCCGAACTGCTCGCGCGTCTGCGCGTACGAGATGCTCGCATCGAGCGCCGCCTGGGCCAGACCAACGGCCAGCGCGCCGATCGAGATACGGCCGCCGTCGAGGATCTTGAGGAACGTCCGAAAGCCATCGCCGCGTGCCCCGAGGAGGTTGGTCGCCGGCACCCTGGCGCCTTCGAAGCGCAGCTCGCCGGTGGCTGACGCGTGCAGCCCGAGCTTGTCCTCGAGCCGCCCGACTGAGAACCCTGGAGTCGATGCCGGGACGACGAACGCGCTGATCTCCGCGTCACCTTTGGCCGTTTCGCCGGTGCGGGCCGTGACGATGTAGGTCCCGGCCTGGCCTGCGTTGGTGATGAACCGCTTGGTTCCGTCGAGGACCCACCCATCGCCGTCCTCCCGAGCCGTCGTGCGCGTGCCGCCCGCGTCGGATCCGGCGCCAGCCTCTGTCAGACCGTACGCGCCCAGAACGTGGCCCGCGGCCATCGGCACGAGGAACTCCGCCTTCTGCTCGGCGGTCCCGGCGAGGTGGAGTGGGCCACAGCCCAGGCTCGTGTGGGCCGCCACGATCAGCCCGAGCGAGCCCCACACCCGGCCGATCTCCTCGATCGCGACCGCGTAGGCGAGCGTGTCCAGTCCGGCGCCGCCCTCGTCCTCGGGGATCGGGATACCGAGCCAGCCGAGCTCACCGATTCGCCGCACGATGTCCGTCGGGAACCGCCGCTCGCGCTCGTGCTCCTCGATGACCGGCGCGACTTCGGCCAGCATGAAGGCACGGATCGTGTCACGAAGCAGCGCGTGTTCGGCGGGAAGATCGAGGTCCATCCGCCGAGGCTACCACCTTGATCGACGAACGCGCACTGGTCGAAACTCCCTGTCCTGCCCACGCCCCGGGCCTGCCGACAACGTGCTATCAAGGGTTACGGCGTGGGTCTGGCGACCAGCCGTTCAAGCGCGTCCACCGTCAGCTTGCCATCCGCGGCGGTATCGACCGTATCGTCCTTCGAGATCCGCCACATCGCCCTTGCACGCAGCACGCCCTTCGCGCCTCATGGATATGCTCCATAAATCGCGATGATGCACGAGTCTCCGTTCCTTGAACCGCAAGTCGGTTGCGACCCGCGGTGGTGTGTTCTCTCTCTCTCGTCAATGGCTATGTTGGCGATGCAGTTGATGGGCTGGGATTCACCGACCCCTCACAGTCTGGCCCGCACACGAGCGTATCCCAAGCGCCGGTGCTAGCCTTCCCGGCACGATGCCCGAGCCGAGCGCCGCGTACCACGCGACCGTCACGCCGCTCTCGTCGGACGAAGAGCCGATCCGAATGGTGCCGCCGCGGGCCGAGGCGGTCGGTGGGGGCTCGACGAGATTCCGGCGTGATCTCTTGATGCGGCTGCATCAGGACGGGCCAAGCTCGCCGGAGGAGATCGCCGCGGCCATGGGCGTCAGCCGGACCGGCGTGCTGCAGCAGCTCCACGCACTCGAGGCCGCCGGCCTCGTGAGTCGCCAGGCGATCCGCCACGGCGTCGGGCGCCCGCGTCACCTGTACGACGTGACCGACGCGGCACAGGATCTGTTTCCGACCAACTACGACGGCCTGGCCAGCGGCTTGCTCGCCGCGATCCGTGCGATCGGGGGTGAGGCGCTTATCGAAAGCGTCTTCGACGAGCGTCGGCGGATCACGCGCGACCGCGTTCGCCAACGCCTGGCCGATCGACTCCCGGGCGACGCCTCGCTCGCAGATCGATCGAGCGAACTCGCCGTGATCCAGGACGAGCAGGGCTACGTCGCCGAGGCCAGTATCGGAGCGGATGGCGTCATCCGGCTGGTGGAACGCAACTGTGCCATCCGTCGGGTGGCCGCCGATCATGGGGCCGCCTGCCGAGCGGAACTCGATCTATTCCGTGAGGTACTGGGCGCCGATGTCCAGCGCGAGACTCACATCGCGGCCGGTGATCGCTGCTGCACCTACCGGATCGCCAACCCGGCCGATTGGCCCTCGACCTGACCCGTCGATCTGAGGCCTACGCCTCCTCACGCTCCACGACTCCACGGCGGGCGGGCTCCATTCGTGGTGGCGGCACATCTGAGACGTTCGGGACGAATGACGCGGACAGGGACATCGCGGCGGCTTCCTCCTGGTCCTCGACCGACAGGATGCCGAGCCTTCCAAGCTGGGCCATCTCATCGCGGATGTAGGTCTTGAGCATCTCCGGTCCATCCGTATTGATCGTGAACCGGACCTCGTTGCGCCGGAACGTGTCGAAGATCCAGCGAAATTCATCCCACCCGGAGACGACCCGCGTGTTGAGGTTGGAGGTGGGGCAGATCTCGAGGACGATGCCGCGGTCGCGGATCATCTCCATCGCCCGCGGGTCGTACGCCGCCTTCACGCCATGACCGATCCGATCAGGCTCGAGCAGCTCGACGACCCGCGCCACCTCGTCGATCGGACCCGATTCGCCGGTGTGGACGGTCAGGCCGAGACCGAACTGGCGGGCGCGGCGGAACAGCCGGCGGTAGTCGGCGACCCGGAAGGTGGACGCCTCCGGACCCGCGATATCGATACCGATCACCCCGCGATCACGCCACGCGATGGCCTTCTCGGCGATGATCTCGTTGAGCTCGTATGGGAACGCGCGGTCCAGGCAAAAGATGAGGCCGGGCCGGATGGGGTACTCGAGCTTGGCTCGATCCATGCCCCGCACTGCCGCGGCCACGATGTGATCGAGGTCCTGCTCGCCGCCGCGGTTGCGCTTCATCGGGTTGAAGCGCAGCTCCATGGTCGTGACGTTGTTCTTGCGATAGGCCCCGCCGACGACCTCGTACACGGCCCGCTCGACGGCCAGCGGCGAGCTCTGGATCAGCTCCGTCCAGTGGAACAGCTGGAGATAGCCGTCAAAGCTGCGCGTCCGGCGCGACACCGTGATCATGTCGCGGAATTCCCAGTAATCCTTGGTCGGGAGCTTGATGCCCTGCGAATGGGCGATGCCCCACATGATCGCCGGGGTAACGGCGCCACCGAGGTGGCAGTGCAGTTCCGCGAGCGGGATCTTGCGGGCGAGCAGACGTGGCATCAGGACTGAGGATACCGCGGCGCCCGGTCCTGCGGCTCAGCCTGCGAGCGGAACGACTCGACCTTCAGCATCGATGGTCGCCTGACGCTGGAGACGCTTGAGCTCTGCGCCCGGGACCTGATCGCGGGCGTGGTAGCTGGAACGCACCAGCGGTGCCGACTCGACATGCTTGAAGCCGAGCGCGAGGGCCGCCGTCTTCATCTCGGCGAACTCGTCCGGGTGGTAATAGCGCTCGAGCGGCAGGTGCTGCAGGGACGGCCGCAGGTACTGGCCGATGGTCAGGATGTCCACGTCGTTGTCACGCAGGGCCACGAATGCCTCGGACAGCTCGTCGCGGGTCTCGCCCAGACCGACCATCAGACTCGACTTGGTATGGACCGGATAACCGATCTCGCGAGCCATGTCCTTCGCCCGCGCGAGGACGTACAGGCTCCGATCCCAACGGGCGCGCTTGCGGACCGGCTTCTGGAGGCGTTTCACGGTCTCGAGGTTGTGGTTGAGGATGTCAGGGCGGGCGTCCATGACCGTGCGCAGTCGATCGTCGGACCCGTCGAAGTCGGGGATGAGGACCTCGATACCCATTCCCGGCGAGCGATCGCGCATCTGGCGGATGGTCTCAGCAAATGCGCCCGAGCCGCCGTCGGGCAGATCGTCGCGGGCCACGCTCGTGACCACGACATGCTCCAGCCCGAGCCGGCCGATCGCTTCGGCGACGCGCCGTGGCTCGTCGTCATCGAACCAGGTGGGCCGCCCGGTCTTGACCGCACAGAAACCACAGGCGCGCGTGCAGGTGTCGCCCAGGATCATGATGGTGGCGGTGCGCTGATCCCAGCACTCCCCGATATTCGGACAGCGGGCTTCTTCGCAGACGGTGTTGAGGTCCAGACCGCGGAGCAGCGCCTTCAGCTCGTGGAAGTTGTCGCCGGATGGCATCCGGGCACGGATCCAGTCGGGATGCCGCCGTGGGGCCACCGAGCCGTCCGCCGCGGGCACACCGGCGAGGCCGCCACCGATCGAGATCGGAAGTTCCGGTCGTTTGTGGGAGATCTCACCGGCCGCGGCGGGGTCGAACATGTGCAGTTCGCGAGGCATCGCCGGGAGTGTAGTCGCTTGGCTCACCAGGCGGCCGTCAGTCGGCATCGAACCAGGCGCGCAGTCCGCTGGCGAGGTCGCGTGGCCGATATCCAAGCTCGGTCGCGGCCTTGGCGCTTGATGCCCAGTACGTGACACCGTCGGTCGCGCGCCGAACCTCGCGCAGGTTGTCCGGCAGACCGGCCGCCCGCGCAACGAAGGCCGGCACATGCGACCCCAGCAGGATGAATGGCCTGGGGATCTCGAAGCGCGGGACGCCCTTGCCACCGATCCGCGCGGCGACCTTGATGGCATCGCGCAGGGTCATGTTCTGACCGCCGAGGTAGTACGACTCACCGATCCGCCCCCGATCGAGGGCGGCGACGATCCCGGCCGCGACATCCTCGACGTACACGGCGCTGATTCCGACATCGGCGAGGGCGAGGTAGCCCAACGTTCCGTCGTGGGCGGCGCGGAGCTGGTCGCCGGGGCCCGAGTGGTCGGCCGGACCGTAGGTGATTCCTGGCATCACGATGATCACCCGAGCACCAGAGTCGATCCGCTCCTGCGCGGCTCGGTGGGCCAGGTACTTGGTCTCGTCGTAGTAGCTGAGGAAGCCGTCGGATATGTCGCGTCGAAAGCGCTCATCGACGATCTTGCCGCGTGTGTGGCCGGCGGTGTTGATGGTCGAGACGACGACGAGCCGATCGAGCGCGGCCGTCGCCGCCGCGTCGAGGATCCGGCGTGTGACACCGACGTTGGCCTCCAGCATGGCCGACCGGTTGCTGGCCGCGATTCCGATCCGATACATGCCGGCCAGGTGGATCGCGACGTCCGTCCCGCGCATCGCATCGACGATGGCCGGCGTCCGCGACAGGTCGCTAGGACGCAGTTCGACACCGAGGTCAGCCAGCGCGTCCGCCCGGTCGGGATCGCGGACGACCGCGACGACCTGGTCACCGCGCTCGACCAGGCGTCGGACGACTGGCAGCCCGATGAATCCCGATCCCCCGGTGACGAAGACCCGCATCAGCCCGCGGCCGCTCGGCCGGCCGGGCTCGATCGATTCAGTAGACCGGTGTCTCGGGCCCGATCGCCTCGAGCCCGCCCTTGATCGATCTGAGCAACGCCGCTGCCTGGGCCCCGTCGTTGGCACGATGGTCGATGGCGAGGACCATGTTCATCATCGGCCGGATGGCGATGACGTCACCGTCCGGTGTCTCCAGCACGACCGGGCGCTTGATGATGGCCTCCATGGTCAGGATGGCCACCTCCGGGACGTTGATGATGGGCATCGTGAGGTTGGAGCCAAACCAGCCGGTGTTATCGACGGTGAACGTGCTGCCACCGTAATCGTCCACCTTGAGCTTGCCGGCCCTCGCCCTGCCGGCGACCTCTGCGATCGCGCGGTTGAGGCCGCTGATGCTGAGCTGGTCGACGTCGCGGACGACGGGCACAAGGAGGCCGTCCTCGACGGCGACGGCCACGCCCATGTGGATCCGTCGTTTCACCAACAGGCCGTCCTCCGTCCAGAAGGCGTTGAAGGTGGGGTACTGGCGCAGCGCGGCCACCGTGGCCTTGATGACGAATGGGACATAGCTGAGCGAGATGCCCTCGCGCGCCTGGTAGTCCCGCTTGGCGGTTTCGCGAGCCTTGACGAGGGCGCCGGCGTTGACCTCCATGTGGACATAGGCGTGGGGCACCTGGAGGGCCCGGGTCATCTGTTTGGCGATGCCTTTGCGCATCTGGGTCATCGGGAGGAGTAGTTCGTCGGTGCCGTCGGGGAACTGGAT
>JANOIS010000043.1:0-8980 GCA_031407755.1 Chloroflexota bacterium
AGGAGGAGGCTCACGTCGTCCAGCTGATCCAGTCTGGCATCCAGGACTTCGCGCAACGATGGCGGTAACCGCCGATCGTCGTCCAGGGAGAGCAGCTCCTCGACGTAAAACGGGTTCCCGTCGGCCAGCCGCACCACCCGATCCAGCCGTCCAGGCTCCGGCTCGACTCCCAGGATCGCGGTCATCTGAGCTCGCACCTCGGCCGGGTCGAGCGGTTCGACACGGATGTGATCGAGCGTCGCGTGCCGTTCCAGGTCGGCCAGGACCGGTTTGAGCGGATGGCGTCGATTAAGCTCGTCGGTTCGATACGTGAGGACGAGCAACACGCCGGTCCCGACCAGTCGTCGAGCGAGGAACGAGACCACCTCCAGGGTAGACCGGTCGGCCCAGTGCAGGTCGTCGATGACGGCGACGACGTCGCGCTCCTCCGCGGCTGCAGCGAGTAGGTCGCGGATCCGCAAGAAGCTGCTTGCTCGACTCGTGGGTGGCGCGGCAACGTCGTCCGCGATGTGGGGCGCGCTGGCACCGCCGAGTGCGCGACCGAGGACGGCAGCTTCCGATGCGATCGCGGCGCCCAGGTGCCGGGCTCCGTCCAGCAGCTCGATGACCGGGAGGTAGGCCAGGCTTCCACCGACATCGACGCAGCCGCCACCCAGGACCACCACGGGCCGCCCGGTCGGCGGGTCATCATGGATCGATCGCCCGAGTTCAGCGACCAGGCGACTCTTGCCGACCCCGGCCTCGCCGGATATCAGGACGACGCACCGATCCGCTTCGCGAACCATCCGAACGGCATCGCGCAGGCGCTCGAGTGCAGTCCCGCGTCCGATGAGCTGCGGGCTCGAGTCTCGCCTCACCCGCACATCCTGCCGCAGGTCGGCGCCGGTGTCCATGCTTGCGCGGCGCTGTTGGCGCTCGAAGGGGTGCTTCGCCGCGCCCGATCCTGTTGCGTGGCTGCCGCGCTAACCGGCGTTGGACGGCGGCGCGTTGGCGTCCATGAAAGCGTCCCTTGACAGGAGAGCAGCCGCGAGTACCTGCCCATGAAGCGGTCGTACGCGTCGGCAGCGACATCGAAACTCAGGGCGGCCAATGTACCGGGTTCGCGTCTCCGGACCGAGCGCGGCAACTCCAGGGCAAGTTGGCCCGTAGGTTGAGTCGCATGCTAGACACCGTACCAGCAGCTCCGGAGGGTTCGCCGCCCCCTGGCAGACCCGCCGCGATAGAGCGATAGCGATGTCCCGGGTCGGACCCTCCGTGCACGCCGAACGGGCCGAAACCCGTCGCCTGCGTCGTCCGCAGTTATCCCCTTGGCAATTCCGCAAACATCCCCTTCAGTTTGACGACTGGCTCCAGGACCCGCAGAATCCGCAAATGCCCTATCGCCCTGCGCGCGACGCCGGCACGCCTGCTCGCCGACCTCAACTGGCTGGGTCTTCTGTTCGAGAACTTGGTTGTACGTGATCTTCGTGTTTACGCCCAGGCACTCGATGCGCAGGTATTCGCCTATCGCGACGAAAGCGGCCTCGAGGCCGACGCAGTCATCGAAATGCCCGACGGCCGCTGGGCTGCCTTCGAGGTGAAGCTCGGGCTAGGTGACGTCGACGCGGCCGCAGCGCAACTCCTCAAGCTGAAGAGCCGCGTTGACACCGCTGCAACCGGAGAGCCACTCGCGCTCGGCGTCCTCACTGCTACCGGGTACGCATATGTTCGCGAGGATGGGGTAGCCGTCATCCCGATCGGTGCTCTCGGGCCGTAACGTCAATCGTCGCACTGCGTTAGGCGAGGTGAGTCGGGCCCAGGGCGCGACAATGAGCCGATGGACCAGCGAATGGATCTCGATCTTGCCGCAGCGGAGATTGAACGCCGGCGTATCCGATGGACCGAAGGTGGATTCGTCGTCGGCGAAATGACGTGGGGGGACGTGGGTTCCGGATGTCCATATCCGCTCGTGGCACGCGCCGACGCCGCGGAACCGGACTCAGTCGGCGTTCGAAGCGCCCGGGATCGAATGTCGCGTAGATGCTCAGTGCGTCAAGTTCGTGTGTAATCTCTGTCACTTCGGCCACTGTCAGCTGCTCAGTGGAGCGTCATGGCAAGATTGGCGACCGGCCAATAAGGCATCAACGGGTCACATTCGTGCGAGAACCAAGCAGCTAACCGCGTCCCCGTAGCTCAGTGGACAGAGCAACCGCCTTCTAAGCGGAAGGTCGCAGGTTCGAATCCTGCCGGGGATGCCATTCGATCCGGCCCGCTGGTGTCGGGATCAAAATCGGGTCCGCTGGATCCGCCCCGTCCGTGGCCGCCTCGGCCGCCGAGGGAGCCGCGGCCTTCACCAGCCATGATCGCGTCGGCGTCGATGGAACCGTCCGTGCGCGCCCGGCCTGCGACGCCGATGGCCAGATCGACCGTGATCTCCGCCACGGTCGCGAGCGTGACGTTCGAGCCGCGGATCGCGGTGATCGACGAACGGAGATCATCGATGCCAACAGATCGATCCGAACAACCATCTTGCGCACGCCCGTCCCTGGGTGTGACTGCGTGGCGGGCGTTCCTGAGTCGGTCATGAGTCGCAGGGGCAGCGATACTTGGCGCGTGGCCACCCCGGACGGACAGATCCTCGCGCTGATCCCGGCCTACGAGGAGGGCCCGCGAATCGGTGCGGTGGTGGACGGTGCCCTCCGACATCTTTCCGTGGTCGTCGTCGATGACGGGTCCCGGGACGCCAGCGCTGACCTGGCGCGGGCGTCAGGCGCCCTGGTCATCAACCACATCCGCAACGCCGGCAAGGGCGCCGCCCTGCGAACCGGCTTCCGCCATGCCCTGGACGTTGGCGCGGTCGCCGTCGTGACCCTTGATGCGGACGGGCAGCATGACCCGGCGGAGATCCCGCTGTTCCTCGAACGTTTCGCGGCACGCCGAGCGGAATTGATCATCGGGCAACGCGACCTGGGTGCGATGCCGCCCGCCCGGCGCGTGTCGAACGCGGTCGGAGGGGTGGTCCTGGCGGCGGCGCTCGGCCGGTCGGTGCCGGATAACCAGTCGGGCTACCGGCTCATCGGCCGGACGCTCATGCGAGCCCTGCTGGACAGCGACGAGTCCGGCTTTGAGTTCGAGGTCGAGATGATCGCGCGCTGCCTGGCGCTCGGCCTGCCGATCGATTCGGTGCCGATCCGGACGATCTATGCCGGCGAACCATCGCATATCCGACCGTGGCGGCACTTCCGCGAGTTCGTGCGGGTGACCCGCAAGGCGCGCCGGATCGTCCGCGGCGGCTGACGCCAGCGCCGAGTGGGACGGGTTCGATGGCCCCGAGGACAGGTCTGGTACTGGCGGGTACCCCAAAGTACGGCTTGGAGGGGTCGCGCGGCACTCCTACAGTCTGCCTCACAGCCGGCCGGACCCTACCCCTGAGTACCCCAGGGGACCGGAGCTGCCGACAAGCGCGCAGAACTGAGGCAACCTGACCTATGGCATCGATGGTCGTACACGAACTGGGGCCGATGCTCACCGCGACCGAGGTCGCCGACATGCTTCACCTTCATGTGAACACCGTGAAGCGTCTGGGCGACCGCGGTGAGTTGCCCTTCTACCGCGTCTGCAAGCGAGGCGATCGCCGCTTTCGACTCGACGACGTGATGAAGTTCCTGGCCCAGAACCGCTAATCAACTCGCAGATCGTCGGACGTGGCTGGGGCCGCTGCCGACGATCGATCGCGATCTGTCAACGAGCGTCCGGTCCCTCCCCGGGCGCTCGTTGCATGCCCGGCGGCCAGCCGACGATCTAGGTTCCCGGAATGGCCGCCAACGTTTCGCCGAAGATCTCGACCGCCTCGCTGATCTCGGCCGCGCTCACATCGAGCGGCGGGATCCAGCGCACGACCTCATGCTTCGGACCGCAGGTGAGCAGCAGCAGACCCGCGTCGGCGCAGGCGGCCGACAGGCGATCGGGCAGGGTTCCGTCCGGCTCGCGGGTGGCCCGGTCCAGCACGAACTCCACACCGACCATCAGCCCGGGCCCGCGGACATCCCCGATCCGATCGTCCTCGGCCGCGACGCGTTGCAATCCCGCGAGCAGCTCGGCCCCGCGCGCGACGGCGTTCTCGACCAGGCCCTCCGCGCGGATCGTTTCGAGCACGGCCAGCCCAGCGGCGCACGCGACCGGGTTCCCGCCGTAGGTCGAGCCGTGCGCGCCCCGACCCCAGCGTTCCTGCAGGTCGCGTGACGACACGATGGCCGCCAGGGGCAGGCCGTTGGCTATGGCCTTGGCCAGGAGGACGACGTCCGGCATGATGCCGGCGTGCTCGAAGGCCCACATCTTGCCGGTGCGGCCGTAGCCCGTCTGGACCTCGTCCACGATGAACAGGATGTCGTGCGCGTCGCAGAACGATCGAAGCTCGCGCAGGAAGGCCGGCGGCGCCGCGGTGAAGCCGCCCTCGCCGAGCACAGGCTCGATGAGCACACAGGCGATCGATTCCGGCGGGATGGTCGTGGTCGTCAGGGTCCGCAGGTCCGCCATCGCACCCGCGACGGCCGCGTCCTCATCGCCGCCGAACCCGCGGTACACGGCGGGAAATGTCGTCAGATGGACGCCTGGCAGCATCGGCTCGTAACCGGTCCGATAATTGAGCGCGGACGACGTGACGGACGTGGCGCCCCAGGTCCGCCCGTGAAACCCGCCCCTGAACGCGACGATGCCGGGGCGCCCGGTCACCCGCCGGGCAAGCTTCAGCGCGCCGTCGATCGCCTCGGAGCCCGAGTTGAGGAACATCACCGAATCGAGCGGTTCGGGAAAGGTCGCTGCGATCTCGTCGGCGAGACGGGAGATCGGCTCGGTGAAGCCGATCGCATTGATCGGCCCGATGAGCTTGTCCACCTGGGCATGGATCGCGGCGGTCACTCGCGGATGGACGTGCCCGAGCGCCGTGACCGCGATGCCGTTCGCGAAGTCGAGGTAGGCGCGGCCGGCGGTGTCGTACAGTCGGTGGCCCTGACCGTGACTCCAGTCGCGCTGGAAGTATCTGCCGAGGACGGGCGTCAGGTGGGGGGCGATGTCCATGGTCGGAGTGTATCCGGCGGGACGCCACCGCGGCCGGGCGCCGGGCCGCGTAGGATGTTGAGTAATGGTCGACTTCACGCTCACCGACGAAAACAAACTGGTCCAGGCAGCCGCCCGGGCGTTCGCCGAGGCCGAGATCCTGCCGCATATCCGCGAGTGGGACACGGGCGACGGGTTCCCCCGCGAGCTGTTCAGCAAGATGGCCGACCAGGGGTTCCTCGGCGCGCCGATCCCGGAGGTCTACGGCGGCGGCGGGATGGATTACACGAGCTTCGCCCTCCTGTGCGAAGAGCTGGAGCGTGCCGACACCTCGTTGCGTGTCGTCCAGAGCGTCCACGTCGGGCTCAACTCGCTCGCACTCCTGCAATGGGGCACGGAGGAACAGCGCCAGCGCTGGCTCGTTCCCCAGGCGAAGGGCGAGAAGCTCGCCACATTCGGACTCACAGAGCCGGGCGTAGGCACGGACGCCGCCGAGCTCCAGACGACGGCCCGCCGCGATGGCACGGCCTATCGACTGAACGGCCAGAAGATCTGGATCTCGCTCGCCGACATCGCCGACCACTTCCTGGTCTTCGCCAGCGTGGATCGATCGAAGAAGCACAAGGGCGTGACTGCGTTCCTGCTGGAACGCGGGATGAAGGGCCTCAGTACCGGCACGCTCCACGGGAAGCTTGGGATTCGGGCCGGCAACACCGGCTTGATCCATCTGGACGACGTCGTCGTGCCCGCGGAGCACCGCATCGGTGAGGAGGGGGAGGGCTTCCTGATCGCGATGAGCGCCATCGATCAGGGCCGGTTCACGGTGGCGGCCGGCGCCGTCGGGCTCGCCCAGGCGTGTGTCGATGCGTCCGTCGCGTATGCCCATGAGCGCCACACGTTCGGGCAGGAGATCGGCCAGCATCAGCTCGTCAAGCAGATGATCGCCAAGATGGCCGCCGGGACGGAGATCGGTCGATTGCTCGTCTGGCGTGCGGCGTGGCTCAAGAACCAGGGCCTGCGCAACACCCGTGAGACCTCGCTGGCCAAGTGGCATGCGACTGAGCACAGCGTTCAGGCCGCGTTGGACGCGATCCAGGTCCACGGCGCGAACGGCTATTCGAACGAGTTTCCGGTCGAGCGTTACCTGCGTAACTCCAAGGCCGCGGTCATCTACGAGGGCACGAGCCAGCTCCACACGCTCATCCAGGCCGATTACGCCATGGGCTACCGCGAGGACCGCCCGCTGCGCTGCGAGCCATGGCCGGCCCAGGGCTGGGAGCGCCCGACCGGCTGACCCGGCCGACCTAAGCCCGCCCCTGTTTCCCGGCCAACCTTGTTGACGAGGCCGTCCAGTTCAACCGGAGGATCGGCTCCTGGGGCGCTGGTCCGGCGATCGACCATCCGACGAAGCAGCGCTCCCTGGCGGGACCCGATCCGATTGTTCCGCCGCCGATCGGTCGACCGATGCGTCATTTGACGAACGACGGAGGCTGAACCTGCAGCACGTTCGTCGCTTGGGCGATCCGTAGACCAGCCGCGGTGCGGGGCAGCTCGGAAGATCGCGCGCGGAGGGTCAACAACGTCCTCGTGGATCACACCCATCCGGCGACGAAGCCGACGCTCACGATCATGGCGCTGGCCCCACGGGTCGGACGGACCGTGCTGACCGACGGCTGACCGGCACGGCAGTCATCGGGGCACGACCGGGACTGCGCATCCGGCCACGGGCGGTGACGATGAGGGCGACCGCCCCGATGATCACCGCTCCGGCGAGGAGCGTCCGCGGACCGATCGGTTCCTGGCGGACGACCGCGCCCAGGATGACCGCCACGACCGGGTTGACGTAGGCATACGTCGCGATCAGCGGCAACGGCGCGACGCGCAGCAGCCAGCCGTACACGGTGAACGCCAGCAGGCTGCCGATGACCGTGAGGTAGGCAAGCGCCGCCATCGATTCACCCGAGATCGCCGCGGCGTCAAATCGGCCGAACTCGCCGCCGATGGCGGCGAACGTGGCGAGAACCACGGACCCCGTGAGCATCTGGGCGCTGGTCGCCACGAGCGGCTGGCGCGGCAGGATCGCCCGGTGCGACGCGTACAGCGAGCCCGAGGACCACGCGAGCGGCGAGATGATCAGGGCAGCGACGCCGAACGGATCGAGGGCGCCCGCCTCACCCAGGATGGTCGGACCAACGAGGATGGCCACGCCGAGGAAACCGACGACGATGCCGATGACCCCAAGCCGCGATAGCCGCTCGCCGAGGAACACCCGCCCGAAGATGGCGACCCAGACCGGCATCATCCCGATGAACAGGGCCGCGATGCCGGACGGTATGGTCTGCTCGCCCCACGCCACGAGACCCATCCCACCGCCGAGCAACAGCGCCCCGACGATCGCACTATCGCGCCATTCGCGGCGAGTCGGTGGGACGAAGGCGCGTCCGGCGCGGAGGACGGACCAGGCCATCAACACGAGCCCGGCCAGGGAGAACCGGATGGCGGCCATCAGGAACGGCGGGATCGTCTCGACCGCGACTGCGATGCCGAGATAGGTCGAGCCCCATACGACGTAGAGCACGAGCATGCCCAGCCACAGCGGCCCGCGCTCGACCGGCCGGGCTGGCTTGGTTGGTATAGACGCGTGGTCCAAGTGCCTAGGATACGACGGGGTCTGTTTCGACTACGCCGCCAGTGTCGCACCGGCGTTGGGGCGGCAGACCTTGCACGGTCGATAGCCTTCAGCTGCCGCGGCGGCCAGCGAGCGGAAGGGTCGGCGGTTGCGCTCCAGCATGTGTCGACCGGTCCGGCACGAAGGCCAGCACACGATCCCGGTGGATGCGCAGCCGATGAGACGCTCCCCGCGCCGGGCGGCGTCCTCCATCGCCTCGGGGTCCAGGCCCTCGGCACGCAGGATCGTGCGTTTGTTGCCCGGGCCACCGAGCGAGTACTGCCCGATCGACCCATCCGTCCGTACGACTCGATGGCAGGGCACGATGAGGGGCACCGGGTTGTGACCGAGGGCTGTGCCCACGGCGCGTACGGCTCGGGGCCGGCCGATCTCCGCGGCGACCCAGCCGTACGGCCGGACCTCCCCGCGCGGGATCTCGAGGGCCTTGCGCCAGACGTCCTGCTCGAACGGGCTGTGGCCGCGCAGGTCCAGGTCGATGCGGACCCGGCGGTCGCCGCCGAGACGACGATCGATGGCGCCGGCCAGGCGATCCGGCAGGGCGACCGCGGGATAGGCCGCCCGACCCGTCGCGACCATATGGCGCGCCTCGAAGTCGACATCGTCCGCGGCCAGATCCACCGCGGACACGCCCCGGCCGTTCCAGGCGACGATCAACGGGCCGACCGGAGACTCGATCCGTGCGTAGTGGTCGGCCAGGCCGACCTCGGCGAGGACATCCGGTCGGAGTCCGGCCGGGGCGGCTACGGCCAGATCCGCCAGGCCTGCATCGATGTCAGCGTGCGTAACGAGCTTGTGGTTCATGCGGTCATCTCCTCGGGCTCGCGACGGGCTTCCGCCTCGAGCATCGTGCGCAGCAGGGCGAGCCCTCGGTGGACCTGGGCCTTGACCGTCCCTTCGGGTTTGCCCAGCGCGGCGGCGGCCTCCGGGTACGACAGGCCATCGACATGGCGCAGGACGACGGCCGCGCGGTAGGCTGGTGGGAGGGCCATCAATCGGGCGCCCCAGGCGTCTCGCTCGGCGCGCCGGTCTGCGACGTCCATCGGCGATCGACGGTCCCCGCTGGCCACGCTGTCCAACAGCCCGTCGGAGGCGTCCAGCGACAGGGGCGCGGCGGCACGAGCTGCCTGCCGGCCCAGTCTCGAACGGCACAGGTTGAGCACGATCGTTGACAGCCAGCCGCGCAATCGGAGCTCGCGGATGCGTGTCGCGTCGTAGGTCTCCAGCGCACGGTACGCCTTTACCAACGCGTCCTGGGCG
>JANOIS010000082.1:0-3456 GCA_031407755.1 Chloroflexota bacterium
GTCGTAGCGCCCTCGATCGCACCCGCACCCGTACCAGGACCAGCCAGCGGCGTCTCGTGCGCGAAGTGCGGGACCTTGGTGTCCGCGGCCGAGTTGCGCTTCTGCCGGTTCAACAAGCCCCGGTTCGACGGGCAGGTCTACTGCATGCCGTGCCAGCAGCTCGTCGCGTCGCTCGCGCGGCGCTCGCGCTAACGGCTACGCTGCTGCGACCGACCAACGGGATGTTCTCGAGCTGGCGTGCTGCACTCGGCCTGAGCGGCGCGTTTCGGTCAGTCTCGCCGACCACGTCAGGTGAAGCAGCGCAGCGCGTGGCAGTCGGGTGGGGCGTCCGTCAGCCACAGGTCGTAGAGGCGGTCGAAGGCGTCGATCGCGTCGGCCACGGGCGCGCCGGCGTAGTGAGCGCACGTGGGGACGCCCATCGTGACCTCGCAGTGCTCGTGCGTCGCGACGTCGAACGCGCGCACGAAATGATCGACATCGTGTCGATGCATCGCTCGCCGGTAGCCGAGCCCGTGATGGCGGAGTTCGAAGCGGTAGGCTTCTCGCTCGAACCGCGCGGCGTCGATCGGCGCCCACCGCTCGACGAGATCCAGCTCCACGGCGGGCGCCCGTCGGCCGACGGGTAGTCGACCCTCGAGGTCGAGCACCAGCCGGCCGTGATCGTCCCGACTGAGCTCGACGGTGTCGCCTTCGTTCGGTGGCAGGACCGTGACCGCGAATCGCTCGAGGCGTTCGACGACGTCAGCGGCGTACGTGAGCAGCTCGTCGGCAGTGGCCTGGGTCACCGCCCGCTGAGGGCCTGCGGCTCGGGCAAGGGCTCCCCTTCCCCTATGCTCGGCGTCGTGCGAGCCTCTCGAATGACCGCGGTCCGGCGGCGGGGTCGATAGCCCTCGCGCCATCGATCGAAGGCCGCGATCGGGATCCGTGTGATCCGCGGCGAGATCCGGAGTCCGGGCAGGTCGCCTCGCCGGATCAGATCCAGGACGGCGTCATCGCTGATTCCGAGGATCTCCGCGACCTCTTTTGGCGTGTGATACAGGCGAGCCACGGGTATGCCTCTATAGCGGTATCGACAGGATACCGCCGTAGCGGCGTTCGTCAACCCTCCAGCTGGCGGCCCAAATACACCGTTCTGCGACCCAAACGACGCGATCCGAGGGGTAGTCAGCCCTGTTCGTCGTAGGCGCCCCCGGCCACGAAGAAACGGGGCGGCCGGTGGCCGCCCCGTTCGCCCAGCTCTAGTAGCGCGCGGTTACTGCACTTGTGGGTTGAGGTAGGGAAGTCTGTCGGCGCCCGCTCGTGCGGGATCGCTCAATTTGAGAATGTTGAAGCCGAGCGGGATGTCGTTCGAGTAGATGAAGTTGTTGTACCAGTACGAGGCCCAGGCACTCCCGCCACTCGGATCGTAGAAACCGATCTCTTTCGGGCTTGCCCGATCCGTGTAGTCGACCACGATCGTGCCGCCGGCGTACCAGGCGGCGACCAGGACATCGCCCCGGACACCCGGGATGTTGTTGAAGAGGTGGGACGAGCAATAGGCGCTCCCCTGGTCGCGCGGGATCTGGAACGAGCTCACGAGCGCGCCGTCTGCGCGGTTGTGGAACCACATCTGACCGTCGCCGTCGGCGAGGGTGCTGCACGTCCCGGCGATGATCTCGTCGCCGAAGATGACCGTGTCGCCGTCCTCGCTGAACAGCGCCGAGTGGTAGAAGTCGATCTCGGACCGATCGACCTCCCAGATCGGGTTGGTCGTGATTGGGTTCGCGGGATCGGAGATGTCCCACAGCTGACCGACGCCGGCGCAAGCCGCCGCCATGAGGCCGAGGCCGAGGTTGGCCTGCAGATCGTGGCAGCCACGCATGACGTTGAAGGCCGGAGTCGGGCCGATATGATCGTGGATGTCCCACGTTGGTACGTCGATCGCAGGCTCCGAATGAAGCGACGCTGTGGCCGGGTTGCCGAGCGGGATCTGGACGATCGAGATCTGCTCGTGAAGCGGGTTGTGGGTATCGGTGGGATCGTCCAGGGGACCGCAGTCGGGTCCGGAGCGGAGCGGGTATGACGCCACGTATACGAGCAGCCGGTCATCGTCGAGGTCCGGAATGAGCGTATTCGTGTGCGATCCGCACTTCGTGTAGACCGCCGTCAGGTACCGGGGACTGGCGGGATTGCTCACATCGAAGATCCGGATCCCTTCCCAGGCCGTCTCGAGCGTGTTCGGGCTGGCGGCTGGGCTGCCACAAGCCGAACTCGTCAGGGGCGTGTCGACCGCCACGATGAGGATGCTGCCGTAGACCGAGATGTCGTTCTGCGGACCGAAGCAGCTGACATTCGCAACGACGACCGGGTTCTCAGAGTCCGAGATGTCGACTACCCGGAACCCCCCGTAGTTGCCGGCGTAGGCGAACCGACCTTCGAACGCGATGTCGGAGTTCGTGAATCCGGTCGGCCCGATCGTCGACTTAAATTTCATGTTCTGGCTGTGGGACCCCGCGCCCGGGTTTCCAGGAGGAATGTGGGTCTCTCCGGAAAGGTGGGCGATCGCTTCATGGCCCCGGACGTTGTGGGCGCTCGCGGGCCCGGCGAGGGCGATCGACGATAGGATCAACGCCCCGGCAGCGAATAGAGGAAACGGCTTTCGCACGGCAACATCTCCTATTTGGACGGCTGAGGTGAGCCCCCCGGCCAAGAGTTGCGCGGTCAGGTCATCCCACCACCCCCTGGCACCCTGTAGCCCCCGAAATGTGCGTGACAAACTGTATCAGACAACTAGCCTGCTGCTAGTACCGCCCGGTGGGTGACGTACCCAAAGTACGGTCGAAGGAGGCGCCGTTCGACCAGTTTCGCACAGGCTGCAAGCGACAACGGGGACGAACCCGCGGTGCCGACAGTCGCGGGAGGGCGCCGGGGTTGATTGGCGGGCGTAGACTGACAGTACGCCTGACATCGGGGCCCTGGAATGAGTTCTTCGGCCAGTAGCCCGTCATTGACCCGCCCAAGGGCGGTGGCCGTCGAAGTTGACGCGACGCGCCTCCGCGTCTCTCTCGAGGATGGACGCGAACTGAGCGTCCCGCTGGCGTGGTTCGACTGGCTGGCCGGCGCTACAGAGGACCAGCGACGCGATCTGCGACTGATCGAAGGCGGCGCGGGCATCTGGTGGGAGCAACTCGAGGATGCCATCTCGGTCCCCGGACTGCTGGGGCATCCCGAGGGAGGCGACGAAGGGCGTTCGGTTGAACATCAGCAGCGCAATCGGCAGGCCGATGATGGTCAATTGAACCAGCCAGGCCGCTCCCATCCAGAAGCCCGATGCCCATGACGGGCCTAGCCGAGGGAAACGTGCGGGCTGGACCACCCCGAAACGAAGTCCATCACGTCGAGCGCCACGTCCTCGAAGTCAGGATCCTGTCGGCGGAGCTCCTCCAGGCTTTGCAGCGCAGCTTCAGTGGTCATTCC
>JANOIS010000126.1:0-4461 GCA_031407755.1 Chloroflexota bacterium
CGGGTCCAGTGTCGAGGCCCTGGCCTTGTGACTGAAGACCCACAGCCGATCGCTGTGGGTGGCCGGCCGCGGGCCGATCAGCACGCCGGATACGGTCGGGCCGATCTGCGGGAACGTGTGACACGTCGCGCAGGCCGACGAGATCGTATCCTTGGTGACGGCGCCGTTCAGGACCTTGTAGTGGGCGCCATCGTGGCAGCGGAAGCAGCCCGGGGCGCTCTGATGTCCCAGGTTGTTCGGATAGGTTGCCGCCGTCACGCGCATCTCCGGCGTGGCGAGCAGCCTGTAGATCCCCTGGAGGTTGGCGATCGCCGCGTTGATCTCCGGTGCCTTCATCCTGGCCACGAGAGGATACCGTCCCGCGTAGAATTCCCGGATGCCCTCGATCGCATAGTCGGCTTCGGCCACCGACGTATAGTCGGCGATCAGGCGAGCGTCGCCCTCGCGCTTGATGAACGGTAGATTCTGATCGATCTGGCCGTTCGCGATCGCGTCATCGATGGCCTGGTCGGGGCGCTGGATGCCGTGACCGATCCGGTTGTGACAGTCGATGCAGTCCATGCGTCGCCCGCGCCCGGTCGACTTCACGCGGTCGATGTCGGGCCGGACGTCCGTGCTCATGCCGACTTGGGATGACGCGATGAACTCCTCCGTCGCTCCGTCCTTGTACCTGATGCCGACCCAGTCGATCTTCTGGGCTCGCGGGTCGGAGGAGATGTAGTCCACCTCCGAATCGATGTGCCAGTGGACGCCGCGCGTCGCGGTCGCACCGCCCAATCCCGCCGGACGGAGCACGAGCGCGACCATGTCGCGCGTGTTCGGCTCGTCCCCGCGGTAGCGCGCCTGGAGGACGAGCTTCACCGGTCCGCCGTTGGCCACCAGCTGGTCCACGGTGTGGCAGCGGACGCAGGTCTTGCTGGTCGGCGGCAGGTCGGCGTGATCGGGTGGCGGGATGGGGGTCGGGAACGTGCCGGTGATGACGCCGATCAGCTGCCTGGTCCCGTTGATCTTCGCCTTCATCCACCCGCCGATACCGGGCTCGACGTGGCATTCGGCACAGGGGACCTCGCGGTGAGGCGACATCGCGTAGGCCCTCAACTCGGGGTCCATCGTGTGACACCGACCGCAGAAGTCGGCGGTCTCAGTCCAGTGGATCGCGACGACGCCGCCAACGGTCATCGCCGAGCCCGAACCTGCGACCAGGAACAGCGCCAGGAACAGGCCGCGCCTGCTCCGGAGCGGGGGATGGGGGATCCGGCCAAATGGGGAGAGGATGCGCCCGAGGAACCCGCGGATCCCGCGTCGACGGGGTTTCGCCGCCGCCGCCGCAATCGGCGGTGTTGCAGAGGCCGCGCTCTCGGGCCCGGGGCTCTCCAGCCCGGCGCTCTCGGGGCCGGGCTGCTCGAGCCGCTCCCCGGAAATCGTCATTCAAGGATTCCCTTCAGTGCCGTTTCCATGGCCGCCAGGTCGAGGCTGCCGATCTTCATCAGGCGAAGCACGCCGGAGCGGTCGATGAAGTAGTGCGACGGGATGCCCATGATCCGGTACTCGGAGGCGATCCGGGTGTCAGGGTCGGCGACCTTCCGGTAGGTCAGCCCGACGCGGTCCGCGTAGTCCTTGACGGCCGCCGCGTCCTCCGACATGAAGATGGCCAGGACGACCAGGTCGCTGTTTGTGAACGCCTCGGACATGGCCTGGATGTCCGGGTTCTCCGCCCGGCAGGGCTGACACCAGCTCGCCCCGAAGGTCAGCCAGACCGGCTTGCCCGTGAAGTCGCTGAGCCTGACCGTCTTCCCGTCCACGGTCGTGGCCAGGAAGTCCGGCGATGCCTTCCCGACCGTCGGGGGCTCCCCTCTGGCGCCGCCAGAGAGGGTGACGGACGTGAAGCCGTCGACGGTGGCGGTCGGCTGGTTCACCATGAAGGCGACGGCGGCGATGATCGCCGCGGTCACGCCCATGATGGCCAGCGTGGCGCCCCGACTCTGGCCCGCCCTCGCCGTCCGACCGCTCTTCGCGGTCACCGCGCGTGCTTCCATCCCGGACCTCCTCCGTCCCGCACCGGCGGGTGGACGTACATCAATACCATCGGCCGACTGCCTAGCCCAGGCCGCTGTAGCTGTGCAGGCCGCCGAAGAAGAGGTTTCCGAAGTAGGTGAACAGCACCGCCCCGAACCCGATGAGCAGGAGCCAGGCGGCCCGCTGGCCACGCCAGCCGCGGACGACCCGGGCGTGGAGGTACGAGCCGTAGATCAGCCAGGTCACGAGCGAGGCGGTCTCCTTGGGGTCCCAGCTCCAGTAGCGGCCCCAGGCGACTTCGGCCCAGACGGCGCCGAGGACGATCGTGAGGGTCAGGAACGGGAACCCGATGACGACGGCCTTGTACCCGATCTCGTCGAGGAGCTCGCGGCTCGGCAGGCCGCGTCGGCCGTGCTCGCCCCCGATGAGGTGGAGGACCGCCGCGGCGAACGAGATCGAGAACGTCCCGTAGGCGACGATCGCGACCGCGACATGGATCGACAGCAGGAGGTTGTTCTGGAGGGCCGGCACGAGCGGGTCGATGGTCGCTGGGATCGTCATCGCGTAGAGCAGCAGCGCGAGCGCGACCGGCAGGGCGATGAGGCCCAGGGCGCGCTGGCGGTAGCGCCGCTCAAAGTAGGCGTACATCACCAGGATGCCCCAGGCGAAGGCGACCGAGAACTCGTACATGTTGGCGAACGGGCCACGGCCGCTGGCGATCGTCCGGAACAGGAGTGACGCGCTGATGAAGGCGAGGCCGAGGTAGGCCAGCAGCGTGCCGTACGCCGCCAGGTTGTTCGCGCCGCGCCCGCCGAGCGCGATCGTGCCGCCGCCCGCGCCCGCGCCGGCCAGCACCGTCCGCCGCCGCGCGAGGCGGGCCGACACGATGGCGAGCACGTAGCAGCCCAGCGCCAGCGCGACGGAGATGACCCCGGCGATGAAGCTGTACTCGGACATCTTGAACATGGCTGCTGCCCCTTCCTTCAGGCTGCGCTCGGCCCGCTCAGGGCGAGCTTCAGCTCATCGACGAGACGCTTGAAATCGGACCCGAAGGTGACGTCGTGGCGGACAACCGCCCCGACCTGGATCGAGCTCCCGTCGGGCCGCCGACGGATGAGCGCCCAGACCCGCCGACTCGGGAAGAAGAAGACGAGGCTGATCCCGAACACGAGGAGGCTTGTGCCGATCCAGACCAGGACCGCGCCCGGGTCCCGGGCGACGATCAGGCCGGTGAACTGGCGCTCGCGGACGAACGTGAAGTCGAGCCCGGCGATCTTCGCCGGTTGGCCCTGGGAGATGACCTCGGTGGCGATCGGGCTGCCCTCGCTGCCGGAGGTGTAGACCTCGATCTGCAGCTGGCCCGGCTTGATCAGGGGATCCACCTCACCCGAGGCGGCCCCGATGACATAGGCCGTCAGCCCGGCATCCGGCAGGATGATCTGGCCGACGCGGTGCTTGCCGTCGGTCGCGGCCCACTCGAGTGGGACGCCCCGCTCGAAGACGACCTTGCCGGTCGGGTCAGTCACCTTCATCGCGGCCGCGGCGCCGTAGAAGGACTGGTAGACGGTCACGTCGCCCGCGCGCAGCGGCTCGTTGACCCGGATGGTCTGGGCCGTGACCTGCGCCCCGTCCCGGTACAGGACGAGATCGCTGGCGTAGTCGCTCGGGCTGCCGTTCGGGTAGTAGGAGTCGGTGAAGCGCTTCGCCTCGATCGACAGGGCCGTGCCGTACCCGACCTCGACCCGCGACCCGACCGGCACCGCGAGGCCGTTGTTTCGGAACCCCCAGGCGGTGCCGATGAGGGCGCCGGCAAGGATGAAGATGAGGCTGAGATGGGCGATGACCGTCCCGAACGGTCCCCAGCGGAACCGGTCGGCGTACAAGTGGATCGTGTCACCGTCCTGTTTGACGATAGTCCGGAAGTGACGAGCCCGGAACGCCGCCTGGACCTCGGCGAGCGCGGCATCCGGATCGGTCGGTGTCGCGATGCTCGCGCTGAGTGGTGCATGCGCGAAGAACGTCTCGCTCATGATCGTCCGGGGGTGGACGGCCATCTTCCAGAGATGGGGCGCCCGGTTTACCGAGCAGGCCAGGACGCTCGTCGTCAGGAGCACGACGGTTCCCTTGAACCAGATCGAGCTGAAGATCGAGAACAGGCCGAGGGCATCGAGGACGCCCGTCCAGCCACCGTACTTCGGGCGGACGGATTCGAGCCAGGCGGCGTACGCCTGCCGGTCGCCCTGGAGGCCGGGGTCAGCCTGGACGAGCAGCGTGCCGATGAGGCCCAGGACGGCGAGCGCGAGCATGAGGGCGAGCCCGGTCCGCATCGAGATGAAGAAGTGCCACAGCCGCTCGCCGATGTCCGCGGGCGAAACCGCGAGGCCGCCGTCGAGGTCGTCGGTCGGTTCGCGATCGGCCCGGGCAATTGCCGGGGTCCGAACGGTC
>JANOIS010000170.1:0-8207 GCA_031407755.1 Chloroflexota bacterium
CCGTCCGCAGTTCTACCTGCGCACGACGGACGTGACCGGGGCCATCGGCCTGCCCGAGGGGGCCGAGATGATCATGCCCGGCGACAACGTCGAGATGACCGTCGAGCTGATCACCCCGATCGCCATCGAGATCGGCCAGCGCTTCGCCATCCGCGAAGGTGGCCGCACCGTCGGTGCCGGCGCCATCGTCAAGATCGACGAGTAGGACGACATGGCGAAGCAGCGGATCCGGATCCGCCTCAAGGCCTACGATCACCGACTGCTCGATCAGTCGGCGGCGCAGATCGTCGAGACGGCGCAGCGCACCGGCGCGGACGTCGTCGGTCCGGTGCCGCTGCCGACCCGGATCGAGAAGTTCACCGTCCTCCGTTCCCCGTTCATCGACAAGGACTCCCGCGAGCAGTTCGAGATCCGCACCCACAAGCGGCTCGTCGACATCCTGGATCCGAGCTCGAAGACGGTCGACGCCCTGATGCGACTCTCGCTGGCTGCGGGCGTCGACATCGAGATCAAGATGTGATGAACGCCGACATGTGGAGCCTGGGCCGGGTCAGCGAGCGGGCACGATGAGTATCGGATTGATCGGCCGCAAGGTCGGCGTGACCCAGGTCTTCCAGGACGACGGCACCATGGTCGCCGTCAGCGTCCTGATGATCGAACCCAACACCGTGACCCGTCTGCGCACGACGGAACGCGACGGCTACACCGCGGTCCAGCTCGGCACGGAGACCGCAAAGAAGCTGTCCAGGCCAGAAGCCGGACAGCTCAAGGATCTGCCCAGGGCCGCCCGGGCGCTCAAGACCCTCCGTGAATTCCGGGTGGACAGCGTGGACGACTTCGAGCTCGGCCAGACCATGTCCATCACGGACCTGTTCAGCGCTGGTGACGACGTCGATGTGACGGGCGTCTCCAAGGGCAAGGGCTTTGCCGGGGTCATCAAGCGTCACAACTTCCACCGCGGGCCCAAGACCCACGGTTCGGATCATCACCGCGCGCCCGGCTCCATCGGTCCGGGCACGACCCCGGGTCGCGTCTATCGCGGGCTCAAGATGGGCGGCCACATGGGCGATGAGCGCGTGACCATCAAGAAGGTGCGCGTCGTCCGTACCGATCCAGAGCGCAATCTGCTGCTCGTCGCGGGGAGTCTCCCCGGGGCGCGCGGGGCGCTCATCCTCGTGAAGAAGGCCTGACCGATGCCGTCCATCCCTCTATACGACCGGACCGGCACGTCGATCGGCGATGTGGAACTCAGCGACGAGCTGTTCGCCGCGCCGATCAACACCGCGGTCCTGCACCAGGTCGTCACGGCGCAGCTGGCCGCACGGCGCACCGGCACCCACGACACCAAGACCCGTGGCGAGGTCCGCGGCGGCGGCAAGAAGCCATACCGCCAGAAGGGCACTGGTCGTGCCCGCCAGGGCACCGTCTCGGCTCCTCACTATCGAGGTGGTGGTGCTGTCTTCGGGCCGCATCCGCGTACCTACGAGCAGCGCCTGCCGCGCAAGATGAAGCGCCTTGCCCTGCGCGGCGCGTTGACGGCCAAACTCACCGACTCGCAGATCAAGGTCATCGATGACTTCGGGCTTGAGTCGATCAAGACCAGTGCCCTGGCCAGTGTCCTGCGCGCGCTCGACGCGACCGGACGCGTCCTCGTCGTGGCTCACGGGCGCGACCAGACGCTGGAGCTGTCAGCACGCAACCTGCCGACCGTGGACATCATCCTCGCAGACTCGCTCAACGTGGTTGATCTCATCAACGCCGACCTGGTGCTGATCGAACAGCCGGCCCTGGCGCGGATGGAGGAGGTGTACGCATGAGCGTCCTGACCGCGCCGGAGATCATCCTGCGCCCTGTCATCAGCGAGAAGACCATCGACGAGTCGACCCGCGGCAAGTACACCTTCGCGGTCAACGGGCACGCCAACAAGATCCAGATCAAGGCGGCCGTCGAGGAGCTGTACAAGAAGGAGGGCGTGACCGTCGTGGCGGTCAACGTCCTGACCACCAAGGCCAAGGAAAAGGCCCGAGGGACCAAGCGCGGCCGGATCGTCGGTCACACGACGCCATGGCGCAAGGCCATCGTGACCCTGGCGGCCGGCCAGAAGATCGAATTCTTCGAGGGGGTCTGACGATGCCGCTGCGTAGCTACAAGCCCACCTCGCCCGGGCTTCGCCAGATGACTCGCTCGACCTTCGAGGAGATCACCACCAAGGAGCCGCACAAGCCGCTGCTCGAGCCGCAGATCCGCGGATCGGGGCGTAACAATCAGGGACGTCTCACGGTTCGCCATCGTGGCGGCGGCGAGAAGCAGCATTACCGTCGGATCGATTTCAAGCGTGACAAAGCCGGTGTGCCGGCGCGCGTGGCGACGATCGAGTACGACCCGAACCGGTCGGGCCGGATCGGTCTGCTCCACTATCGCGACGGTGAGAAGCGGTACATGCTCTTGCCGCATGGGCTGAAGGTCGGCGACATCGTGGTGTCCGGCCCGTCGGCCGAACCGCGTGTCGGAAACGCCCTGCCGCTGGCCAACATCCCGCTCGGCACGACCATCCACAACATTGAACTGACCCCGGGAAAGGGTGGCCAGATCGTCCGGTCGGCCGGCACATCCGCTCAGCTCCTCGCCAAGGAAGGGGACTACGCCACGGTCCGCATGCCGTCCGGTGAGATGCGCCGCGTCCCGATGCGCTGCATGGCCACTATCGGCCAGGTCAGCAACCTCGATCATGAGAACCAGAACCTCGGCAAGGCTGGTCGTGCCCGGCATATGGGCCAGCGTCCGGAGGTCCGCGGCGTCGTGATGAACCCGCGCGACCATCCCCACGGCGGTGGCGAGGGCAAGTCCCCGACCGGCATGCCACCCAAGACCCCGTGGGGCAAGCCCGCGATGGGCTATCGCACCCGGCGAGCCAAGACCACCGGACGACTGATCGTCCGCTCGCGGCACCGGAAGTAAGGGAGGAGGAGCAAGATGTCCCGTTCGATCAAGAAGGGCCCGTTCATCGAAGCCCGCCTCCAGGGCCGCATCGAGGAGATGAACAAGCGCAGCGAGAAGAAGGTCGTCAAGACCTGGTCGCGCGCGTCCGTCATCTTCCCGACGTTCATCGGCCACACCGTCGCCGTCTACAACGGCAAGAAGCACATCCCGGTCTACGTGACCGAGAACATGGTCGGCCACCGCCTCGGTGAGTTCAGCCCCACCCGCAATTACCGCGGGCATGGCAAGCACACCGACCGCGCCACCGGGCCGAAGTAGGCCGCCTGATGCGTGTATCCGCCACCGCCAAGTACCTGCGGGCATCGACCCGCAAGACCCGTCTTGTGACCCAGGCGATCAAGGGCAAACCCGTCGAGGAGGCCGCCGCGCTCTTGCGGTTCATGCCCCAGAAGGCCGCCGCGGACGTCGCTCGCGTGCTGAAGAGCGCCACGGCCAATGCCGAGAACAACCACAACCTCTCGGCGCAGGACCTCGTCATCGTCGACGCCATCGCCAACGAAGGGCCGACCATCAAACGCTTTCAACCCCGGGCGCAGGGTCGGGCGTTCCCGATCCACAAGCCCATGACCCACATCACCATCGTCGTCGCGGACCAGGAGGCCTGACATGGGACACAAGGTCCATCCGTACGGCTTCCGCCTGGGTGTATCGCGCACCTGGACCGCGAAGTGGTACGCGGACAAGGAATACACCGCCTCGCTCAAGGAGGACATCACGATCCGCACGTTGATCGACAAGCGATTGTCGAACGCGAGCGTGAGCGGGGTGGAGATCGAGCGCGGCATCAACCACGTGACGGTCACGATCCATACCGCCAAGCCTGGAATCGTCATCGGCAAGGGTGGGGCCAACGTGGAGATCCTTCGTCAGCAGATCGGTGCCCTCAGCAACCGCAAGGTCAAGCTCGAGATCAAGGAGATCCGCCAGCCGGAGCTCGACGCCCACCTCGTGGCGATGAATATCGCCGGGCAGCTGAGCCGGCGCATCGCGTTCAAGAAGGCCATGAAGCAGTCCATCCAGCGTTCCATGAAGGCGGGCGCCAAGGGCGTCAAGATCGCCGTTGCGGGCCGCCTTGGCGGGTCCGAGATGGGCCGGCGCGAGTGGGACAAGGAAGGGCGCATCCCGTTGGGCACGCTCCGCGCAGACATCAGCTACGGCCAGATCCACGCCCACACCACCTACGGGCGGATCGGCGTCAAGGTCTGGATCTATCGCGGCGACCACGCCCCGGAGCCTATCCGCCGGCCGGAACTTGCGGGCGTCGTGACGCCGATCGTGCAGGGGGCGTGATCCGATGTTGATGCCGCGGAGGGTCAAGCACCGCAAGGTCATGCGCGGACGGATGTCCGGGATGGCCAAGGGCGGCCACACGGTCGCCTTTGGCGAGTACGGGCTCGCGACCCAGGAACCGGCCTGGATCACCAGCCGCCAGATCGAGGCGGCACGTCGTGCCATGACCCGCTCGGTCAAGCGCGGCGGCAAGATCTGGATCCGAATCTTCCCCGACAAGCCGGCCACCAAAAAGCCCGCGGAGACCCGGATGGGTTCCGGCAAAGGCGCACCGGACCATTGGGTCGCGGTCGTCAAGCCCGGTCGGATCCTGTTCGAGATGGCGGGCGTGGATCACGAATCGGCCGTCGAGGCCATGCGCCTCGCCAGTCACAAGCTTCCCGTGCAGACCCGCGTGGTCCTGCGGGAAGGCGCGAAGGAGGCGTGACCGATGGACATCGACAAGGTCCGCACGCTGTCCGACGCCGAACTCGATGACGCCCTGCGCGAAGCCAAGCAGGACCTGTGGGGAGCGCGATTCGCGCTGTCCACGCGCCAACTCAAGGACTACAGCACGATCCCGCAGACGCGGCGAACGATCGCGCGGATCCTGACCGTCCAGCGCGAGCGCAAGCTCGTCCAGACGGCTTGACGGGAGATCACGCGATGACAGGAGCGATCACCAAGGTGCAGGGAAAGCGGAAGACGAAGGTCGGCCGCGTCGTCAGCGACAAGATGGACAAGACGATCGTCGTCTCCGTCGAGCGTCTGGCGCGCCACCGGCTCTACAAGCGGGTCATCCGCTTGAGCACGAAGTTCAAGGCCCATGACGAGGCCAACGACGCCCACATCGGGGACACCGTCCTCATCGAGGAATCGCGTCCGCTGTCGGCAACGAAGCGCTGGCGTCTCCTCGACGTGATCGCACGGGCGGGCGATCACAGTCTGCCGGGCGAGGTCGTCGTGTCCGAGGAGGATGCCGTGGCCGAGGCGCTGCACGGCGCGCACCCGGGACGCCACAGCCATGCCGGGAGTGATGGGGCTGACGGAGCGGCGGCAGAAACACCTGATGGCCCTGGATCGTCAGCCGACGAGACTCCGACCGGGGAGGTCGTCTCATGATCCAGTCGGAGACACGTCTCAAGGTCGCCGATAACACCGGTGCCCGCAGCATCCAGTGCATCCGGGTCATGGGTCGATCGCGCAAGACCACGGCCGGCGTGGGCGACGTGATCGTTGCCAGCGTCAAGCAGGCTATCCCCAACGCCGCGGTCAAGAAAGGCGACGTCGTTCGGGCCGTCATCGTCCGCACGAAGAAGGAGTACGGACGCGCCGACGGCAGCTACATCCGCTTCGACGAGAACGCAGCCGTGCTGATCAACAACCAGGGCAACCCGCGCGGCACGCGCATCTTCGGGCCGGTCGCGCGCGAGCTGCGTGATCGGAACTACATGAAGATCGTGTCCCTCGCACCGGAGGTGCTCTGATGGCCGATCGGTCCGCAGTCGCCCGATCGCCCAAGGTGCCCGAGATCCGCAAGGGCGACACCGTGGTCGTGCTTGCCGGCAAGGACGCCGGCAAACGTGGTGTGGTCGAGAAGGTCATCCGGCGTCAACCGGCTCCGCGCGGACGCAGCATGTTCCGGCGCGGCTCGACGGCGGGCGGCGTCTCGTTGGTGGTCGAGGGCCTGAACATCGCAAAACGCCACACCAAGCCACGCCAGAGCTCGAGCGCCACGGACCGGATGCCAAAGATCCAGCAGGGCGGCATCCTCGAGATCGCTCAGCCGATGCCGATGGCCAAGGTGATGGTCGTCTGCTCGAGTTGCGCCAAACCGACGCGCATCGCCCACGCCACGTTGGACAGCGGACGGCGCGTCCGGGTCTGCCGGCACTGTGGCGAGCAGCTCGAGGTGAAGTCGTGACCAGTCGACTCCACGAGCGCTATGCCAGCGATGTCGTACCGGCCATGCGCAAGCAGTTCGAATATGGCAACCCGAACGAAGTGCCCAGGGTCAGCAAGATCGTGGTCAACATCGGTCTCGGCGAAGCCCTCACGAACGCCAAGGCGCTTGACGCCGCACTCGGCGACCTGACGGCGATCACCGGCCAGAAACCCATCGTCACCAAGGCCAAGCGCTCGATCGCCCAGTTCCACGTTCGGGCGGGCAACTCGATCGGCGCCAAGGTGACCCTCCGCGGCGAGCGGATGTGGGATTTCCTGGATCGACTGACGACGCTCGCCCTGCCACGCATCCGTGACTTCCGGGGCATTCCCGGCAAGTCGTTCGATGGGCGGGGAAACTACTCCCTGGGACTTCGCGAGCAGCTCGCGTTCCCGGAGATCGAATACGACAAGGTGGATCGTCTCCGCGGGCTGGAGATCAGCATCGTGACGACGGCGAAGACCGACGAAGAGTCCCGGAAGCTTCTGGAACTCCTCGGCATGCCCTTCGCCTCGTAGGCGCGGGGAGGGAGAAACATGGCCAAGAAATCGATGGTCGCCAAGGCGAAGCGAACACCCAAGCACAAGGTTCGCGGGTATCACCGCTGCTTCGTGTGTGGACGACCGCGCGCCTTCATGCGACGGTTCTCGCTGTGCCGCATCTGCTTCCGGGAGCGTGCGCTCCTGGGTGAGCTGCCGGGCGTCACCAAGTCGAGCTGGTAGGGACGAATGAACATCTCCGACCCGATCGCCGACATGCTCACGCGTGTCCGGAATGCGTCACGGGCACACCACACGGAAGTGGTCGTGCCCGCCTCGCGGACGAAGCGTGAGATCGCCCGCATCCTCAAGACCGAGGGCTTCATCGCCGAGGTGATCGAGGAGCAGGATGGGCCCGCCGCGGTGCTGCGCCTGACCCTCAAGTACGTCGATGGCAAGGTGTCGGTCGTGTCCGGCCTCAAGCGGATCAGCAAACCCGGCCTGCGTGTCTACGCACGCAAGACGGAGATCCCGCGAGTGCTCGGTGGCCTCGGCATCGTCATCGTCAGCACCAGCCAGGGCATCATGACCGGCCAGCAGGCGCGCCAGGCGCAGCTGGGCGGCGAAGTCCTCGCGTACGTCTGGTAGGCGAAGCACCACATGTCACGCATCGGACGCCTGCCTATCACCGTCCCCCCGACCGTCGACGTGACGATCGAGGGACGCCAGGTCACGGTCAAGGGCCCCAGGGGGACCCTCAGCCGGGCCCTGCATCCCGACATGTCGGTCGGCCGCGAGGATGACCAGTTGGTCGTCACCCGCCCGACCGAGCAGAAGACCCACAAGCAGCTCCACGGTCTGACCCGGACCCTGGTCAACAACATGGTCGTCGGCGTGACCGATGGCTATCGCAAGGGCCTCGAGATCACCGGCGTCGGTTACCGTGCCACGCTCAGTGGCAGGAAGCTGACCCTGAACCTCGGCTACAGCCATCCCATCGAGATCGACCCACCCGAGGGCATCACCTTCGAGGTCGAGAATCCGACCCGCCTGGCGGTCGTCGGGATCGACAAGGAACTCGTCGGACAGATCGCCGCCAAGGTGCGATCGACTCGCAAGCCGGAGCCGTACAAGGGCAAGGGTGTGCGCTATGCCGGCGAGAAGATCCGCCGCAAGGCCGGCAAGGCCGGCAAGATCGGCGGCAAGAAGTGACCACCGCCAAAGGATTGACACGATGACCCAGGTCGCGACCAGGGCCGCCGCCCGACGCAAGCGCCACGACCGGATCCGCCTGACCATGGCGGGCACGGAGGGGCGACCGCGTCTCGCGGTGTTCCGCAGCCTCAACCATATCTACGCGCAGGTCATCGACTATGCGTCCGGCCGGACGCTCGCCGCCGCCTCGACGGTCGACAAGGACCTCAAGGGATCCAGTTCGACCAAGATCGAGGAAGCGGCTGTCGTCGGTCGTCTGGTCGCCGAGCGGGCCAAAGCCGCCGGCGTCGAGCGCGTCG
>JANOIS010000178.1:0-1969 GCA_031407755.1 Chloroflexota bacterium
GGCGTGATACAGCCGATCGATGTCGTCGTCGAGGACGGCGATCTCGCGCGCCGCCACCGGATCGACGTCGACGAGCGCCCGCAGTACGCCGTGGACAAGTGCGGCACACCGTTCCGCCATTTCGGGCAGATGCAGGTAGCCCTGGAGCGGCGGTTCCGGAGCCAGCTTGCGGACCTGCTTGGCCACGGACGACGCATGGTCGCCGATCCGCTCCAGCTCGTAGGTGACATGGTCCAGGGTGAGCAGGTAGCGCAGGTCGCGCGCCACCGGGCTCTGGGTCGCGATGGTCGTGCTGATCAGCTTGGAGACGGACCGTTGGGCGTCGTTGATGAGGAGGTCGCCTTCGATGATGTCCAGGGCGAGCTCGGCGTCGTGCCCCACGAGCGCCTGGCTGGCCAGGCGGATGGCCTCCTCGACCAGCGCGCCCATGCGCAGCACAGCGTCCTTGATCTCCTGTTCGGAGACGTCGAGCGGGCGACGAGGGGCCGCTGGTTCGGGAGGTGTCGGGTGGTCTGCGACCGCCGCCGCGGCGATGAGCTCGTCCACCTGCCGACCCACGTCGCGGGCCCTGTCGTCGCTCATCCGAATCGCCCGGACACGTAGTCCTCCGTCATCTGGTTGGCTGGATTGGTGAAGATGGTGACCGTATCACTCTGCTCGACCACGTAACCGGCGCGGTCCTCGGCCATGTTGAGGAACACGGTTCGATCCGACGCCCGCGCGGCCTGCTGCATGTTGTGGGTCACGATGACGATCGTGTAGCGTTCCTTGAGCTCCGCCATGAGCTCCTCGATCTGGAGGGTGGCCCGCGGATCGAGGGCCGAGCACGGCTCGTCCATGAGGATGACCTCGGGCTCGGTGGCGATCGCCCGCGCGATGCACAGCCGCTGCTGCTGCCCGCCGGAAAGGGATAGTCCGGATTGCTTGAGCTTGTCCTTGACCTCATTCCAGAGCGCAGCACGCTGCAGGCTATCTTCGACCAGCGCGTCGAGGTCACCCCGAAAGCGGTTGACCCGCGGTCCGAACGCCACGTTGTCATAGATCGATTTGGGGAAGGGATTGGGCTTCTGGAAGACCATCCCGATCCGGCGCCGGACCTCGACCGGGTCGACATACGAGGCGTACAGGTCCTCCTCGTGGAAGCTGATGGATCCCTCGACACGGGTACCCTGGATGAGATCGTTCATCCGGTTGATCGTCCGCAGGAGGGTGGACTTGCCGCAGCCGGACGGACCGATCAAGGCCGTGATCTGATGCGTCGGGACATCGATGGAGATGTCCTTCACGGCACGGAAATCGCCGTAGTAGAAGCTGACGTTCTGGAGGCGCAGGATCGGCTCGGCATCGGCCTCGGCGGCGCGGTCGTCGCCTGGCTTGACGGAGGTCGTCACCATGCGCTCGGTCGTGCGGCCTGGCTGGGGCGGTTGGACCGGACGGACAGGGTCAGGCGTGAGGGTGGTCGGCTGCATCGGATCTCCCGGTTCGTCGAGGGTTGCGGGATCGGCATGGTCGTCCGGTTGCACGTCAGTCACCACTGCCGGTCGTAGCGATTGCGCAACAGGATCGCGAACGCGTTGGCGATGAGCGTGACGGCCAGCAGCACGATGATCGCCGCGGAGGTCAACGCGCGGAATTCCTCCTGCGGCCTGCGCGCCCAGTCGAACACGATGATCGGCAGCGCCGTGTACGGGCCGCCGAAGAGTTCCGCGATCCCGCCCCCGGTGGAGAAGAACCCGAGGACAGCCCCAGCGAGGATGAGCGGCGCGGTCTCCCCGAGAGCCCGAGAAAGGGCCAGGACCGTGCCCGTCAGGATGCCCGGTACCGCCGACGGCAGGACGAGCTTGCTGACCACCTGCCAGCGCGATGCTCCGATGCCGTAGCCGGCCTCACGGATCGCGTTCGGCACAGCCCGGATCGCCTCCGCGGAGGTGATGATGACCAGGGGCAGGATGAGCACGGCAAGGGTCAG
>JANOIS010000321.1:0-4985 GCA_031407755.1 Chloroflexota bacterium
CCGCCGCGACGCTCGGGCACCAGCGGCGCAGGACAGTGGCGAGCGTGCTCGCGATCTCAGCCATCGTCCCGATCGCGAGGGGGCCCCTCGCCGCGAAGCGGCCACTCGAAGGATCAAAGCCGATCGCCGCGAACACGTCCGGCGCGACGGGTCGGCGCACACTCCCCTCCAGTCGTACCCCGAGCTCCCGCGCCCAGTTGCTCCACATCGCGTGGAAGTCGATGAGCGTCCCGTCCTTGTCGAAGACGACGAGGTCGATGTCGCCGAGGTCGATCGGGGCGGCCCCCGGCGAGCCGCCAGCGCCGGCGACCGGACCGGTGCCTACAGCATCGCCTCCGCGGCGGCCAGCGCGTCCGTCTCGTGGCGCACGGCGTCGCGGGCGAGGACCAGGCACGCCTCCGGTGGAAACGACAGTGTCACCGGTGATCCGATCGCGGGGACAGCGAGGTTCGGATTGTTGAACGTGTCGACATGGACCACCGTCCCTTCGCCGACGCTCACACTGACGCGCACGACCGAGCCCAGGAAGGCGACGTCGGTGACGGTGGCCGGCACACGGTTGGCGTTGTCGGCTGACTGGCCGTCGATCCCTTCGAGGGTGATCATTTCGGGTCGCAGGGCAAGCATCACGGTGTCGCCGGCCGCACCGTCCAGCGACGCGGTCGTTCGTATCGCGTGACCGCCCAGGGTGATGCGCCCAGCCGCGGGGTCGACGATCTTCGCCTCGACGGCATTGAGCGTTCCGACGAACGAGGCCACGAACGCGGTCGACGGGAAGTTGTAGATCTCGAACGGGGTGCCGATCTGCTCCACCCGCCCCTCGCTCATGACGACGACCCGGTCCGACAACTCCAGGGCCTCCTCCTGGTCATGGGTCACGTAGACCGTGGTGATGCCCAACTGACGCTGGATCTCACGGATCTCGTGGCGGAGAGCCACCCGGATCTTGGCGTCCAGCGCGGAGAGCGGCTCATCGAGGAGCAGGACGGTGGGCTCGATCGCCAGCGCTCGGGCCAGGGCCACGCGCTGCTGCTGGCCACCCGAGAGCTGGTACGGGTAGCGGCTGCTCTTTTCGGGCATATTTATCATCTCGAGTAATTCGCCGACCCGCCTGTTGATGGCGTCCTGGGGCTGCTTCTTGACGCGCATGCCGAAGCCGATGTTGTGGGCGACCGTCATATTCGGGAACAGTGCGTATGACTGGAAGACCATGCCCACGTTGCGCTTGTTTGGGGCCAGGTGGGTGATCTCCTTTCCATCGACCCTGATGCTGCCCGCATCGGGGTATTCGAACCCGGCGATCATGCGCAGCGTCGTCGTCTTGCCGCAGCCGGACGGGCCCAGGAAGGAAACAAACTCGCCGCGTTCGGCCGACAGCTCGAAGTCGGCCACGGCCGTGAACGCGCCGAATCGTTTCTGGACGTGAGACAGCTCCAGAAAACCCATGCTTGCCTCGCTCATCAGTGGGCGCCGCCGATCTCGATGCGTGTGCGCGTGTCCCGACCGATGAAGGCGATCATGATCATGGCCAGCCATGTCAGCCCAAAGCTGATGATCGCGACTGCGGCCGGCTCGTAGGCCTTGGATTGGCTGAGCAGGTTGAGATAGGGCCCGAATGCCGGCCGCGCTAGGAAGTTTGCGATAGTGAACTCGCCGAGCACGATCGCCAGCGTCAAGAAGGCGCCGCTCAGGAGCGCGACGCGCAGGTTGGGCAGGATTATCTGCCACAGGATGGTCAGCCAGCCGGCCCCCAGGCTTTGAGCCGCTTCGGTCAGACTCTGGACGTCGATCGAACGTAGTCCCGTATCCACAGCCCGGTACATGTAGGGCAGCGAGAGCACGACATAGCCGAAGACGAGCAGTGCGCTGCTCCCGACGTCGGTATGTGTGAACGGCAATGGCGGGCGGCTGTAGACACGGATAAGCCCGAAAACGAGGACGACCGCCGGGATGACGAACGGCAGCAGTGTCAGGAATTCGACGAGCGACCGGGCTCGAGGCACCCGCAGCTGGACCCAATACGCGGTCGGCACGATGAGCGCCAGGCTGGCCGTGATGGTCAGCACGCCGATGACCAACGAATATAGCAGGCTGCCGAGGAAGCGCGCGTCCTGAACGGAGTTGGCATAGGCGGCGAACGCGGGCTGGGCCTTGAGCGAGAAATCGAGTGTCGCGAGCAGCGGCAGGAAGAAGTAGAAGACGCCGAACAGGAAGACCAGCCACCAGACGATCGAGCCGCGGCGTCGCTTCATCGCCGCCAGCGCTCCGCCCGCCGCTGGAGCAGGGTGTAGACCGAGATGGAGATACCCATAACGGCGACCATGCCCATGGCCATGGCGTAGCCTAGGCCCGGGTTGTGGAGGACGTCCCCGGAGATCTGATTGCCGATCAGGAGGGGCACGAGTGGGATCAACCCGCTGGTCAGCTGGTACGCCGTGGCCTGTGCACCGAAGGCATTGCCGAAGAGCAGGATCATCGTGCCCAGGATGGTCGGGAAGAGGATGGGCAGGGCCACATGCTGCCAGTACTGGCGCGAGCTGGCACCCATGTTCTCCGCCGCCTCACGCCACTCGGGCCGAAGACCGTCGATGGCGGGCGCGATGATGAGGACCATGAGCGGGAACTGGAAGTAGAGGTAGACGAGCTCAAGGCCGATCTTGCTGTAGATCGTGAAGCCTCCTGCGTACGGGTCGATGCCGACGTTCTTCAGCAATGCGGTCATAAGGCCGGCCTGGCCGAGGGTGAAGATGAAGGCCAGCGCTAGCGGTACGCCCGCGAAATTCGAGGCCACGCCGCTGAACGTCATGAGGGCCCCACGCAAGAAACGGGGCAGGCCACCGAGGATGACCGCGTAGGCGAGCAGGAAGCCGAAGATGCCGCCCACGATGGCGGTCACCAGGCTGATCTCGATGCTGATCAGGAAGGCGTTGGCGATGCTCGGCGTGGCGAGATCGGCGTAGTTCCGGAGGGTGGTCTGACCCTGATCGTTCTGGAAGCTCCCGATGACCAGATACGTGACCGGCGCGCCGATGAAGAAGATGGTGAACAGGAAGAATGGCGCCAGCCCCAACCAGGACCAGGGGAGGCGGCGAGCGAGACGCGCCAGAGGCGCGGCCCGCTCGCTGATCGTGGTCACGGCAACCGGACGACTACGGTGAAGACGCCTACTCCGGGACGATGACGTCGACGCCGACGGTCGAGTCCCAGCCCTCGGTGATCAGTTTCGTGGCGGCAGCCAGCTGAGCCGGGGTGGGGAAGACGGCGCCGGTCGAATCGGGCAGCTTGGCGGCAAGGTCCGCCGGGACCACGCCGCGCTCGACCATGTCATCGTAGCGGATGGGGTTGCAGTAGCCCTTCAGCCAGAGGAGTTGACCCTCGTCGGAGTAGAGGAACTCCATCCACAGCTTCGCGGCATTGGGATGGGGCGCGTACTTGCTGATGGCCTGAACGTAGACGCCACCGAAGCGGCCGCTCGTCGGGACGGTCACGTCGATCGTCGGGTTGCCGGCAGTCGAGTCGCGATGCGACAGGCCGTTATACGACCAGCGCAGGGCGACGGGCGAAGCGCCTTGGACGATCAGGCCCGGGTTGGTGTCAACGGGCACAAAGTTGCCAGCCTCGACGACCTTCTTGAAGAAGTCGAGGCCCGGCTGGGCGTTGTCCAACGAGCCGCCGTTAGCCAGTGCGGCCGCATAGACGGCCTGGATGGCCTGGTTCGAGGCTCGCGGGTCGCCATCGAGCGCGATCTGGCCCTTGTACTCGGGCTTCAGAAGATCGGACCAGTCCTTTGGTGGATTCGGCTGGAGGGCGGTGTTTGTCGTGAATGACATGACGCCGTAGTAGTCGCCGTACCAGGAACCGTCGGCGCCCTTCGCGGCGTCGGGGATGCTGTCCCAGGTCGCGACCTTGTATGGCTCGAACAGGTCCTTGTTGTCCTCGCCGAACGAGAAGCCGACGTCGACGACGTCAGGCGCCTGCGGGCCCGGGTTGTCCATGTTGGCCTTGATGGCCTCGATCTCGACGCCGGAGCTCGCTCCGGGGTCAAGCACCTTTACGTCGATGCCGTACTTGGCCTTGAAGGTCGTGATGACCTCCCCGTAGTTGCACCAGTCGTCCGGCAGGGCGATAGCGGTCAGCGCGCCTTCCTCCTTCGCCGCGGCGATGAGGCTCTCCATGGGATCCGTCGCGCCCTCGCTGGCGGCGGTGGACGGAGCGGCCGACGGTGCGGTGGACGGGGCGACCGATGCGGTCCCCGTTGATGAGCAGGCCGCGAACACGAGCGCGGTCGTCGCCAGCAGACCCGCCCAGCGGGTCAACGAGTGCTTGGTGGTCAAGGGATATCTCCTCAAGTGGGATGACAAACGCCACAGTCTGCGAGGGTCGGACCCGGGCCTCCTCACCCGAGCACGCGACGTCAACGAGCCTCGCGCCTTCCTGTTCGCGGGCTTCGATCCGACACGCGTTGACGATGCTCCGGCATTGGACAACCGGCGACCCCGGACGTCAAGACCATGTGAGCGAATCGTTAACGGCGTGTGCTCGGCACGATATCGACTCGTGAGCAACTGCGCGTGGTCGTTTCGACACGACTCGGAGATCGAAACGGGCCGGCGTTCCTCTCGGATCGCGGGCCCGCGCCGTGATGTGGTGTGGCGTGATCAGGCGCAGGTGGTCAGGAGGCGGGCATCCAGGCGGACCAGACCGCCTCGTTGTCCGCGACCCACTTGGCGCCGGCCTCGTCGGCGGTCATTCCCTGGTTGGTGATGTAATCGGCCACCAGGTTCTGGTCGGCATTGGTCCACTTGAAGTTCTTGACCAGCGTGTAGGCATCGCCGCCGTTCTCAACGAAGGAGGTCGCGACGATCTTGTTGAGGGTGTACAGCGGATAGTCGCAGGCGACGGCCTTCGGATCGGCATCGCAGCCTTCGGTGTACTCGGGCAGCTTGACCTGCACCAGCTTGATCTTGCTGTGCAGCCACTGCGGG
>JANOIS010000375.1:0-1768 GCA_031407755.1 Chloroflexota bacterium
TCCAGGTGCCGAGCGGCGGCCGAACGTAGGCGCCGGCACGGATGAGGTCCGAGCCCGTCACGATCGACCCCAGCAGGCGCTTGCGTTCCAGCAGCGGAATGTCGAGGAGCCACTCCCCGTCGAGCCAGAGCAGGTCGGTGACGACGAGGTTGACCGGATCGTCCTCCGCGAAGGTGCGGGCTGCCTCTTCCTCTGCGAGCTGCTTGAGGACTTCCGCCCGCCGGTCGCGACGCGTCCCGATCATGAACGACCGACCGACCGACGGGATCTTCTCAAGATCCGCATCGGGGAGAGGATGGGTGCCACCCTCGCTGGTGGCGACCAGCTTGGTCAGGTAGCCGTCCAGCACGACGCCTTCTGTCGTTGCGCCCAGGGTTCGGGTGAGTGCGCCGCGGATCGCGTCGTGCCCGTCCATCGGCTCACCGTCTTCCAGGAGGAGCGTTTCGTCACCCCGCACGGCGGCGATGACGCGGATCCCTTGCCAGCGCGGCTCCATGATCGGATCGCGGATGTCGTTCGGCCGGGTCGAGCCGAATGCCTGGGGTCGAATGGCCCGGGCAAGCTGCACTGGATCATGGCGTTCGGACTCGTCGATCTCGTTCATCGTGGTCATCGTACGCGGGTCCGCGGCGCGTATCATCCGCGTCGTGGCCAGCGCTCCGCAGTCCAGCGGTCCAGCGACGCGTTCCGGCGGCCTCGCCGGTCTGACACCGAGCGGCCGCGCCATCGTCCCGGTCGCCTGGTCGCTGTACGATTTCGCCAACACGATCTTCAGTTTCGCGGTCGTGTCCGGGGCGATCGGCCTCTACCTGGTCAAGCCCGAGCAGTTCGGAGAGCGTGACGGCAACGTCCTGCTGTCCATCGCGATCGTCATCAGCGTCGGCCTCAATGCCATCGTGTCGCCGATCCTTGGTGCCATCTCTGACCGCGGCGGCCGGCGCATGCCGTTCCTGCTCTTCTTCACGGCCCTGTGCATCGCCGGCACCTTCTTCATCGCGGATGTGCCCGCGATCATCGGCCTGGCCCTCTTCATCGTCGCCAACTTCGCGTATCAGGCCGCGCTCATCTACTACGACTCGACGCTCAAGGTCGTGTCGTATCCGGGTACGCGCGGTCGGCTGAGCGGGATCGGGACCGGCATCGGGTACTGCGGCACGGTCGTCGTGGGTCTGCTCATCTTCCTGCTGGATATCCCGGTGGTTGATCGGTTCCGACTCACCGCTCTCCTCTTCCTGGTGTTCGCGATCCCGATCTTCCTGGTCGTTCGCGAGCGGCCCGCGGCTGCCGAGCGGCCATTGCGGGTCCGCGACGTGATCGACTCATTCGGTCAGCTACGGGTCTCCATCGCTCATGCGCGCGAGGTCCCGGGCCTGGGTCGTTTCCTCGTTGGCCGGTTCTTCTACAGCGATGCGGTCAACACGGTCATCGTGGTCATGAGCGTCGTGACCACCAAGGCGCTCGGCGTGTCCGATGCGACCGCCAACGTGATCCTCCTTGGCCTGACGGTCGTGGCCATCGGGATGAGTTTCGTGTGGGGCGCCATGGCGGACCGGCTGGGCCCTAAGCGCACGGTGATCATCGTCCTCTGGTCGTGGGCCGTGGGCCTGGTCCTTGGGGGGATCTCCCTGGGGTTTGGGGCGGCTGGACTGGTCCCGTTCCTGGTCGCCGGTGCCATCCTTGGCTCCGGCCTGGGCGGCGTGACCGTGGCGGACAGGGTGCTCATGGTCCGCCTCGCTCCGCCGGACCGGCTCGGAGAGTTCTTCGGTCT
>JANOIS010000393.1:0-1953 GCA_031407755.1 Chloroflexota bacterium
CTCGGCCGACCTGATCCGCGATGAGCTGCCGGCCCTCGATGACCTGGCGCCCCACTTCGTGACGGTCCTCATCGGGGTCAACGACGTGGTCCAGGGCGTCCCGGGCGAGACCTATGAGTCGAATGTCGTGACCATCCTCGACGCGTTGCTGACACGCCTGCCGGCGAGTCGGATCGTGGCCGTCGCCATCCCGGACTACACGGTCACACCGTCCGGTGGCGCGTTCGGCGACCCGACCGTCCAGAGCGCGGGGATACGGGTGAACAACGAGGTCATGCGCCGCCTCGCCGCGGCGCGCGGGATCGAGTTCGTCGACATCTTCGACATCTCGCGCGAGGCGGCGACGGATCGATCGCTCGTGGCGTCCGACGGCCTGCATCCGAGTGGCGCGCAGTATGCCCGCTGGGTGGAGCGCCTGGCCGTCGTCGTCGAGGGGCTCCTCGCTACCCCGCCGGGTCCGTCAACCCCCAGCTCTTGAGCCTCGGGAGTGCCAGCCACTCGTCGCGCAGCAGCGCCATCCGCAGGTCATCCGCGTAGACCCCGTCCCGGAACCAGGCGTGGCGGAGCCGACCCTCGACGACAAAGCCTGCCTTGCGGTAAGCCGCCTGGGCGCGCTCGTTGTCGGCGTCCGTGTCGAGCCACACGCGTTCCATGCGCAATTCGCCGAACGCGAAGTCCACGACGGCATTCACGGCGTCCGAACCGAGGCCCTGGCCCCACAGCGCCGGGTCACCGATCGCGATCCCGAAGGCACAGTTCCCGTTCGTCCGGTTGATCTCGAAGACGTCCGTGCGGCCGACGGGGATGTCGTCGTCGAGCCGGCAGATGATGAACCGGAATACCGAGTCGCCGTCTCCCGTGACCGCGTCCTGGTAGCTCTGGCGGCGCCGCGCGTAACTCGTCGGTGGATCACCGAGCAGCCTGCGGACGCGGTCATCGGCATACCACCCGGAGACGAGGTCGGCGTCCTCGGGCTCCAGCGGCCGCAGGTACACGCGTTCGCCACGAGGGCCGCGCACGGGTCGGTTCGACATGGCCCACAGGGTACGTCAGCGCGAGCACTGCCCTCGGTCGCCTGGTCGGGAGACGACCGGCGGTCGGCCACCCGTAGCGCAGGATCGGATCAGGGCGGGCGCCCGTCATGCTGGATCTCGCGAAGACGCGCATCGCTGATCCCGAAATGGTGCGCGATCTCGTGATAAACCGTGTCCGTGACGCCCGCCGCCAGTCGCTCCGGCGTTCGGTACGCCCGGGTCAGTGGTCCACGGAAGAGCGTGATCTTGCTCGGGAAAGCGGCCTGGTCGGCACCGTAGGCCGTGCGCGGGACGCCCTGATACAGGCCGAACAGCCCACGTGCCCCGACGGATACGAGCTGCTCCGCCGTCGGTTCGTCCTCGATGACGATGGCGACCGAACCGAGGCGGTCACGGAACGGCACCGGCAGGCGCTCCAGGGCCGACACGATGATCGCCTCCAGGACGTCGTCGTCGGGTGCAGCCCAGCCTTCGGCGAGGCGGCCGATCGATCGCGCCGTCCCGTGCCCGTCACTCACGGCGCCGCGGACGGCGTCGGCGCCGTGAGTGGCGTCGGGGTCAGGCTGCCGAGGTCCAGGATCAGTCCGCCGCCGTCGGACGGGATGAGCATGACCTGGATCTGGTCCGACAACTTCTCGATATAGCGGTTCTGGAGGATCGCCGGGGTCAGTGACTCGCCGACAAGGCGGTTCGACTCCGCCTCGCCGCGCGCCCGCTCGATCTGGGACTCCGCGTCGCCCCGGGCGGTCGCAACCTTCTGTTGGGCGATGATCTCCTGCTGGGCCAGGCGTTGCCGTTCCGTCTCGACCTGCTGTTGCGCGGCCTGCTTTTCCTCGATCGCCTGGTTGTAGGCCGCCGAGTAGCTGAAGTTCTCGAAGCTGATGCCATCGACGATGATCCCGCGCGGCTCCAGCTGGAG
>JANOIS010000477.1:0-3601 GCA_031407755.1 Chloroflexota bacterium
GCCATGCGCAGCCACGGCGGCCAATTCCTCGTGTCCTACGCGGCGTTCAAGGCGCACTACAGCCTGTTTCCCGCGAGCGAGGCTGTCGTCCAGGGGCTGGGTGAGGAGATCGCGGCGTATCTCGTCGGCAAGGGCACGATCCGGTTTCCTGCCGCCAGGCCCATACCCGGCGACCTCGTCACCAGGATCGTCAAGATCCGGCTCGAGGAGAATGCCGCGCACGAACGCCGCTGAGAGGCCGGCTGCGACCCCTCGGCCCCGATACGCCGTCAGCGTGCGTGGCATGTCAGCCCCAGGCACGTTTTCGGCACAGGTTCCTCGTGATCGACCGCTTCATACGCCCGAATCCGCATCCTGGGCGATGGACCGTGCACGGCTGTACGGAAATGGTGCCTGGGGCTGACACTGGCCACCGCGCCCTGCACGGCTGTACGGAAATGGTGCCTGGGGCTGACACTGGCCCCCGAGCCACGCCCCAGCGACCTCGGAGACCCCATGCCGCAGCCCAACGACATCGATGACGACGGGAACTGGCTGACCGAAACCCTATACGACGACGTCCGGATATCGATCAAGGTGGACCGGGTGCTGTTCGACAGCCAGACCGAGCACCAGCATCTCGTCGTCGCCGAGAGTGAGCGGTTCGGACGGATGTTCACGCTGGACGGGGTGACCCAGCTGACCATGGCGGACGAGTACGTCTACCACGAGATGCTCGCCCACGTGCCGATCCTGGCCCACGGCTCGGCGCGCGACATCGGGATCATCGGTGGCGGTGACGGCGGCCTGGTCGAGGAGGTGCTCAAGCACGCGTCGGTCGAGCACGTGACCATCGCCGAGCTTGACGCCGGCGTGATCGATTTCGCCCGGACCTACCTACCGGACTTGAGCCGCGGCGCGTTCGACGATCCGAGGGTCGAGGTCGTGCTCGGCGACGGCGCCGATTTCGTCGCGACGACGGACCATCGATTCGATGTCATCGTCGTCGATTCGACGGACCCGATCGGCCCCGGCGCGGCCCTGTTCACGCCCGAGTTCTACGCGAACTGCAAGCGCGTGCTCAAGCCCGGTGGCGTGCTCGTGACCCAGAACGGCGTCCCGTTCTTCCAGCCGGCCGAGCTCGCCTCGACGATGCGCATCTTCGGCGGCCTGTTCGCCGATGCGACCTGCTACCTCGGCGTGGTGCCGACCTACATCGGTGGTTTCATGGCCTTCGGCTGGGGCACGGACGACGAGACGCTGCGCGCGGTCCCGCTCGCGATCCTCCACGATCGATTCGCCGCGGCGGCGTTCGAGACGCGCTACTACACGCCCGAACTCCACTTGGCGAGCTTCGCGCTGCCCCGCTTCATCCTCGACATCGTGGAGGGTTCCCAACGCGGTGGGCCCGGAATGTAGTACTCAAGGTCACAAAGTAGGGGACGAACCTGGAGCCAGCGGCTGATGGTCCCAATGTGAGTCGGCGCAACACGTTCACCAGGTCAGCCAGTGGCGATCATGAACGCCAGCGCCGTCGCGCCATCGTCAGCCTTGGCGACCCTTCGCCAAGCCGGATGCCCAGGACCGCCTCAGTCAACTGGGCAAGAGCCCCAGCAGTTCCTTGCCGACTTGACGGCTGCGAGGGTCCTCACCCTCGAGCAGGTCAATGGCGACCGCCGCCATCGGCGCGATGTGGCTTAGCGGCAAGGAAGGGACCAACGAGGAAACCGACCGTAGGACTACATTTGGGTCTTGGCTGTCGCGTAGGCGATGACGCGCAACGATTGCAGGCAGGGCTCGCTCGGCGACATATGCGTCGACCGTTTCACCGGCCAGGAGCCCTAGTCGAAGCTTGGCTGCAGCCGCAACGCCGGTCAGCATCAGGGCCTGGTCGTCGCGAATCGCACGCAGCACGGAAGGATGGGCGCGAAAGCCGTGCAGCATACCGCGCTCGACGAGTCGGGCGCGAAGAGCGGATAGGGTGTGCTTGTCGAGGAGGCGGCGGAGCCGGTATCTCGTGTCGGGTGAGAGCCATGGCGCCGGCTCGCCCGAGGCCATCGCGAGGACCGCCCATGCGTTCGGCGGAGTCAGGCGGCGGCCGTCGCTGGGCTGAAGTGATAGACGCCGTCCGACATCGGCCTCTGGAATCACGGTGATCGCACCAAGTTGGCTTGATCGCAGATCGCCCGTGCGGACGAGTTGGTTCACGCGGCTCACGCTGATACCCAGCCGATACGCGACCTGGGCGACGGTGAGGTGCCCTTTCGGAGAGATAGCATCAACCATTGCAACGTTAGGATAGATGATACTACTAGCTCACGCAACCCTGATTGGCCGGCATCGGACGCGCAACTGCGTCGGTTCGGCTCAGCGCTCGAGGCGCGCCCGGAGGTCGGCGGCGAATCGGCGGCTCAGGTCGTCGGGGTCGTAGCTCCGGGCGGTCGCGAGGGCGGCATCCCGGGCGGCGGGTGTCAGCAACCGATCGACGCCAAGGATGGCGGCCGTCAACGCGCCGCGATCGTCCGGATCAAACGTGATCGCGGCGTCCGGCCCCACGGTCTCCATCACGTGGGGGGAAGCGGCGGCGATCACCGGCCGGCCGAACGTGAGGGCCAGCAACAGCGCCCCGGAATTGAGCGACGATCGATAAGGAAGCACGATCACGTCGCTGGCCCGGAGGGGCACGGACAACTCCCCGGCAGGGATCAGACGGGCATCCACGATGACGTCGGGATGTGCCCGCGCGCGTGCCAGCAGCGCATCGATGGTCGGGCCCGCTGCCGGTTGACCGGCCAGCAGCAGTCGGCGCCGGCGAGCATCCGGTGGCGCGGCCACGACCGCCTCGAATGCCGTCACCAGATCATCGAGGCCCTTGTATGGCCGGAGCTGGCCGACGGCGCCAAACACGATGTCGTCGGGTCCGATGCCGAGCCGGGCGCGCGCCTCGTGGCCGGGGACCTCGTCCGGATATACGCCCAGGTACGACGGATGCGGCACGTGCAGCACCTTGGCGGCCGGGATCTCGTACAGCGGCGCGGCCACGGCCACGGTCCCCGCCGACAGCACGTGCACGAGATCCGCCCGCTGCACGACGGCCCGCCGCAGATCCGTGTCCAGGCCTGGGTAGCGCGTGTCATGCGGCAGAATGTTGTGGACCGTCCAGACCAGACGCCCGCCCCCGCCAACGAAACGGTCCAGCACGCCCACGAACGAGGCGACGCGCTCGCGACCCTCAGCCTCCGAGTCGACGCCGCGGAGGACCCGCGCCAGCCAGTGCAGATGGAGCACGACGCCGACGCCGTCCGACTGCAGCCGGGCCAGGGACGGCAGACCGTCCGGGTCCGTCAGGTCCACCCCTCGATCCAGGCCGATCGGCACGATCCCGGCCTCCTCGAACCGCCGGGCCAACAGAGCCTGGTACGGATTCAGTCGATCCAGCGGCCACATGGCGAGGACGATCGGTGCCTTGTGCCTGGCCGCGCGCACCCGATGGATCCCGGCGATCGCATCGGCCAGGTAGTGGCGGCGCGGCGCGGTCGTACCGGGGGCGGCGCGGCTCCCACGAGGCGGCGCAGGCGTCGCACGACGCGCCCCACGAGCGGGGTACGGGGAACGGCATCGC
>JANOIS010000489.1:0-5287 GCA_031407755.1 Chloroflexota bacterium
GTGTGAGGGTGGGCTCGACAAGCACCTCTCGCGTGCTATGAGGCAGGTTCGCCTGGTTCCGCAGGTCCCACCCAAACGCCATCAGCATCGGGTCTATAAAGTCGACCCGGCCTTGTTCCTCCGGATAGCCACCGTCCATCTTGTGAGCGCGATCGGCCACCTGGCCGTAGCGATCTACCAGCTCGTCCAGCAGCTTCCGAGCTTGGTCCTTCTCCACGAGCTCCCCACCAATGCGACCAGGCGACTGCCCTCGACTGCAATGGTGCCCGAAGCAGTGGGGTCCCGTCCCGCCATGTCGCACGGAAACGACCTGTTTTCGGTACCCCCTCACCCCACGATGGAAGCATAGTGTTGGTTCGTATCGATCCTCGCCAAGGCTTGCTTGTCCGACGAAGTCGTCCCAGGTGAAATCAAGCTGAGCGAGCTAGGTTCGGGTCGTCTGACTACTCGCAGCCCCGCGCGGTTACAAGCTCGTCGAGGTTAGGTTCCAGGATGTGGGTAGAAGGTCTTGTGGACGATGCGCCAAGCCTCGTCGATCCGGAGCATGGACAGATCGTCGCTGTACCACACGCCGGCGAACTGGCCGCCGAGCCTGACCATGGCGGTATCGCCTTCGAACGACATGCCATCGATTCGCCATTCGTGCGGTCCCGCCTCCGCAACCAACGTCTTGCATTCAGCGACGAATTCGTCGAGGGTCGCCCAGGACAGCCCGCCGTGCTCGTTGCCGACGATGCAGGCGCGGGGATGGAAGGCGCGCGTGAGCTTCGCCCCATCGCCCGTCATCATCCCGTCGTAGTAGGTGCGTACTATCTCGGTCACCGCCGCGATGTCCGCCTCATTCGTCGGCTGACCCATTCGGCGCGCTCCGTTTCTCCGCCAAAGGCGGGACAACGACCTAGACATAGGCTCGATGTCATCGTATTCGACGGGACAAGCACCTTCGAAGACGCGGGTCCTGCGCAGCGGCCTTCCGACGGCTCGCCGCCGGCACGTTGGGCCGGAGGGGCTGTGGGAAACGTTAGCCGGCGGTACGGATGAGTTTCTTGTTCACGAACTCATCGGCCGCCAGCAGACCCAATTCACGGGCCGTGCCGCTGCGCTTGATGCCGCCGAACGGCAGTTCGGGACTGTCGGCCCCCACAATGTTGACGTAAACCATCCCCGCCTCGATGCGATCAGCCACCCGGGCCGCCTGCTCCGGGTCGTTGCTGTACACGTACGAACCCAGCCCGAAACTGGTGTCATTGGCCAGCGTGACCGCTGCGTCCTCGTCGGCCACACGATAGACGACTCCGACAGGCCCGAAGAACTCCTCCCTGTAGGCCTCCATTTCTGGCGACACGCCGGTCAGCACGGTAGGCGGATAGTACGCACCGTCACGGGTGCCGCCGGTAACAACGGTCGCGCCTTGTGCCACCGCCCGATCGACCTGGTCCTGCAACCGGATGGCGGCAGCCACCGACGACAGCGGCCCGAGCACTGTTTCCTCGACCATAGGGTCACCCACCGGCGCCGCGGCCATCGCTGCGGTGAACTTGGTCAGGAACGCGTCGTAGAACCCGTCCACCACGATGAATCGCTTGGCGCCGTTGCAGGACTGGCCGGCGGCGTCCAGCCGCGCGAAGGTGGCCGCGGCGACCACCGTATCAAGATCATCGGTGGCCAGCACCAGGAACGGATCCGAGCCACCGAGCTCGAGTGCGACTTTCTTCAGGTGCCGCCCGGCCACCTCGGCGACCGCCGCCCCAGCGCGCTCCGAGCCAGTCACCGAGACGCCTTGGATCCGCGGATCGGCGACGATCGTCGCAGCCTGCTCGGCGCTGACGTAAACGTTGATGTACGCGCCCTCCGGCAGCCCGGCGTCGCGATAGATCGCCTCGATGGCCGCGGCCGACTCGGGGCACTGGGACGCGTGCTTCAAGACGATCACGTTGCCGAGGACCAGGTTCGGCGCCGCGAACCTGGCCACCTGGTAGTAGGGAAAGTTCCAGGGCATGATCCCGAGAAGCACACCCAGCGGGCTGCGCCGGATCACGGCGGTGCCTTCACCGAGGATGGTGAGCGGCTGATCGGCGGTGATCGCCCCCGCTTGATCCGCGTAGTACTCGGTGATGTCGGCGGCGAAGTCGACCTCGGCGAGTGCGGCAGCCTTCACCTTGCCCATCTCCCGGACGATGATGGCGGCCAGTTCGTTCCGACGTTCCCGGTGCAGCTCGGCGGCGCGGCGCACCATCCCGGCCCGCTCGGCGACCGGGAGCTTCCGCCAGATCTCGAACCCCGCCTCGGCCGTCCGGAGCGCGTGCTCGACCTGGGCATCGGTGAAGCTGTCGTAGCGGGCCACGGTTTCCCCGGTGGCCGGGTTCACGACGGCATACTCGCTCATGCTGTTCCCCTTCGTTTGTCGGTCATGGAGCTCCACCACGATCCGTGCGGCGCACGCTCGGCGGCGCGGCGAGGATGGACTTGACACGATCTCGACGTGATTGTGATGCGAGCGGAGCGCGCGCGAGGCGTGGGTGCGCAGAGTCACATGCTGAGCCCAGCGGCCGCGCGACGCTAGCTATCGAACGGCGCTTGCGCGATCTCCTCGAGCATGCCCGTGGCGGCCATCTCCGCAGCCGGGCAGGTCGGCTTCCGCGACGCCTGATCGACGAAGAGCGTGGTGAACTCCCGCTTGAAATCGGCCCGGGGATACGCGGCAAGCAATCCAAGGATGATCCCCGGTCGAACGTCGGCGAAGCGGTGGCCGGTAACGTCGGTGCCGGCCGAGTCCCAGAGCAGCACCACCTCGGATGCGGAATCGGGCGGCAGGGTCTCGTCATTGTGCAGCGCGATCACGTCGTAGACCGCTTGCGCGCGCGCCTCCGGTTGCCCGGCCTCGCCCATGAGCCGCTTTGCCGCCATCGCACCGTCGACCTCGTAGCAGCCGCCGAGGTCATACGCCGAAACCAGACCAATGTCGTGGAGCATCGCGGACACGTAGAGGATCTCGGGATCGAATTGGAGCCGGTCGTGCCGTGCCAGCTCGACGGCCCAGGCATAGCACCGGACCGAGTGGTTCACAAGCCAGGGTGTGGCGACATCGGCGATGAGCTGGCGGGCTCGCCGCGCGAGCACCGAATCCGGCACAGGCATCCCGAGCCGGGTGAGTGCCTCGTCAATCATCTGATCCGCCGATTGTAGGCTCGCCTGCCTCCTAGGCAGAATGTCGCCGCGGCAAGTCCCAGCCTGCCGCCCACACGTATTGGCCCCATGGGCATCGATCTGCACCGCCTCGACGCCATGAGCAGATAGTGATGGCGGTGTCCCCCCGCGACTCGGAGCCGGATGCCATCACCCCCGGAACGGTGGCGCCTGCGACCGGCTGCCGTCGCCTGCCGTTGGTCGGGTTCTCGTGGTGTCCGCATCCTCCCGGTCCCACCGGGGGTAACATCACGCCCGAGGTCCTGTCCGCCCAGGAGCGGTCGCAAGGAGTGCCGCTGTGAGCGATCGAACGAAGGTCACCCTCCCGTCCCTCCTCGCCAAGGTGGCTGCGGGGACGCCCATCACGTGGCTCACCTGCTACGACTACCCGACCGCGGTCATGCAGGATCAGGCCGGGGTGGACATGATCCTCGTCGGCGACAGCTTGGGCATGACGATGCTGGGCTACGACTCCACGCTGCCCGTGACGATGGACGACATGGTCCGCCACACGGCGGCGGTCCGGCGCGGCGCGCCCAACGCCTGGGTTATCGGCGACATGCCGTACATGAGCTACCAGCCCAGCGTCGAGACGGCGATCCGGAACGCCGGCCGGCTCATGGCCGAAACGGGATGCGACGCCGTCAAGCTCGAGGGCGGGTCCGAGATGGCAGACCAGGTGGCTGGGATCGCGCGCGTGGGCATCCCGATCATGGGCCACCTCGGCCTTACGCCCCAGAGCGTCAGCTCACTCGGCGGCTTCCGGCTCCAGGGCAAGGGCGCGGTGCAGGCGCGGCGGATCCTGAACGACGCGAAGGTGCTCGAGGAGGCCGGCGCCTTCTCGATCGTGCTGGAGCTCGTGCCGGACCGCCTGTGCCGGCTGATCACCGAGCGCGCCGAGGGCTGCATCATCATGGGCCTCGGGTCGGGGCCCGACGCGCACGGCCAGCTGCTGATCTACCACGACGCGTTCGGCCTGTACCCGCGGTTCAAGCCGCGCATGGCCAAGGTCTTCGCCGATGCCGGGGCGGTGATCCGTGAGGGCCTTGCGGCCTACGTGGCCGAGGTCACCGACCGCACGTTCCCCGGGCCGGAGCACGGGTTCGGCATGAAGGACGAGGAGTACGACGAGCTCGTGCGTGGCCTGGCAGAGCCCGACGGGAGGGCGTGATGCCCATCCGCTTCGCGGACCGAATGGAGCTGGTCCGCCCGTCGGCCATCCGGGACCTGCTGCGCTTCGGCGCCGACCCCGAGCTGATCTCGTTCGGCGGCGGGTACCCGGACCCGGACCTGTTCCCGATGGCCCAGATGCGCGAGGTGTTCGACGGGCTCCTGACCGGCGACTCGTCCGTGCTCCAGTACACGGTCTCGGACGGGATGCCGCGCCTGCGCGAGCAGGTTGCCGACCGCATGGCGCGAGACGGCGTGGCGTGCTCCGCCTCGGACGTGCTGGTCCTCCAGGGCGCGCAGCAGGGCCTGGACCTCACCGCAAAGCTGGTCCTTGACCCTGGCGACGTGGTGATCACCGAGAACCCGACGTTCCTCGGCGCGCTCATCGCGTTCAACCCGTACCAGCCGGCCTACGCCGCGGTCCGCACCGACGACGACGGCATGGACACGGACGACCTGGAGCGCGTCCTGGCCGCCAACCCACGGGCAAAGCTCATCTACACGGTGCCCGACTTCCAGAACCCGACTGGCGTGACCCTGTCGCTGGCGCGCCGGCGGCGGCTGGTGGAGCTGGCGAACCACTACGACGTGCTGGTCCTCGAGGACAGCCCGTACCGCGAGTTGCGCTTCGCCGGCGAACCGATCCCGACGCTCAAGAGCCTCGATACCGAGGGGCGTGTCGTGTTCCTCGGCAGCTTCTCCAAGATCCTCGCGCCGGGGATGCGCCTCGGCTGGTCGGTGGCGAGCGAGGACCTGACAGGGCGCCTGGGCCTGCTCAAACTCGCCGCGGACACGCAGTGCAGCACGCTCAACATGGCGGCCGCGTCCGCGTTCCTCGACCAGTACGACATCGACGCGCACATCGCGACCATCCGGTCCGTGTACCGTCGCAAGCGCGACCTGATGCTCGACGCGATCGCGGAGCTGTTCC
>JANOIS010000027.1:0-1967 GCA_031407755.1 Chloroflexota bacterium
TCGCTCGGCGGGACGGAGCCGATGACCGGCTGGTGGGTCGCGTCAGCAACGACACGCGACGGCGGGACAAGCTGGTCAGAACCATCTCCGGAGATCCGCCTCTTCCCGCATTGGACGGAGCTGTATGGCGCCAGCAACCCGCACCTCCTGTCCGACGGTCGACTGCTGTGGGCGGTGATGGGCACGCGTGGCCGCGACGTCGGCTGGCACGCGGGGGTCAGTTTCAGTGATGCGAGCGGCGACGTGTTCGAGCCGCCGACCATCATCGCCACCGCCGAGGGCCGCGACTACAGCGACATCGACGTGGCTCGTCTTGACGACGGCCGCTTCCTGGCGGTGATCCGGGAGCATCAGACGCGCCAGAGTGTGCAGTCGCACTCGGAGGACGAGGGCGCGACGTGGTCGCCGGTCCGACCTACGCCATTCATGGGTTCCAACATCAAGCTGTTCCGCCTGCGCTCCGGAGCCATCGCCTGCGCGTATCGCGACGAGGACCCCGCGTTGCGCGGCGTGAGCCTGAGTGTGACCAGCGATGGCGGAGCGACGTGGCAATTCGCCGGTCAGCTCTACGCGGCGGGGAGCGATGCGCAACACGAACCTGGCAGTGTGTGCGGCTATCCGGACCTCGTGGCGCTCGCGAACGGCGAGATCGGGGCGGTCCTCCACACCTACCCGACCGTTGACGGGATCGAGCTTCAGTGGCTCACTCTGGAGGATCGGACGTGAGCGTCTACGAACGCCTCGGTGTCCGGGCGGTCGTCAATGCCCGTGGCTGCGCCACCCTGGCGGGTGGCACCCTCATGGATGCCGAGGTCGTCTCGGCGATGGCAGACGCTGCCCGGTCCTTCGTCCGGATCGGGGATCTGCAGGAGGTCGCCAGCGCCGCTATCGCGCGGCTGACCGGGTCCGAGGCGGGCTACATCACATCCGGAGCCGCGGCGGCCCTGACCCTGGGCAGCGCCGCGATGCTGGCCCGGCTGGATCCTGACCGGATGGACCACCTGCCCGAAACCCTGGGTGGCCCGTCGGAGATTGTCGTCCTGGCCAGCCATCGCAACCCCTACGACCACCTCGTGCGAGCCGCCGGCGCGCGGCTGGTGGCATGCGCGACCCTCGACGCGATGCACACGGTCATCGGTCGGGCCACCGCCGGTGCCTTCTTCCACGGCCAGGCAGAAGCGCTCGGCCCCCCGATCGAGGCGTTCGTCGCGACGGCTCACGAGCACGGACTGCTGGTCCTCGTCGATGCATCGATGAGCCTGCCGCCGCGCAGCAACCTGCGCCGGTTCATCGACGCCGGCGCCGACCTCGTGGCGTTCAGCGGCGGCAAGACCATCCGCGGTCCGCAGGCATCGGGGTTCCTGGCGGGTCGCGCCGAGCTGATCCTGTCCGTCGCCCTCCAGCACCAGGACATGGACGTCCTTGCGGCGACCTGGGCCCGGCGGGCGCTGCTCGAATCGGGTGTGCTGTCGCGTCCGCCCCAGCACGGGATCGGGCGGTCCATGAAGACCGGCAAGGAGGAGATCGTGGGCCTGCTTGTGGCCCTGGAGCGCTACGCCGAGCGCGACGAAGCGTCGGAGCGACGTGGCTGGGACGACCTGACCGGCCGGCTGGCCGCGGGGCTTGCCCAGATCCCGGGCCTGACCACCCAAATCGAGTCCACCCAGGCCGACGGCCGGCCAGTGCCCATGACCGTCGTCGAGGTCGATGGACGTGCCTACGGCCGAACGGCGGTGGAGGTGGTCCGGGCGTTCGAGGCACGCGACCCGATCATCATGCTGGGCGATCACGAGGCGGAGGACGGGCGGCTCCGCCTGGACCCGGAGAACCTGGACCCCGCCGGCGTCGCCGAGATCGTGACAGCCTTCCACGAGCTCGGGACCTGACCTGGGCACCTCGCCTGGTCTACGGATCGACCAAGCGACGAACGCGACGCCGGTCGGCGGCCCTTCCTTGGTCGATTGGTG
>JANOIS010000097.1:0-27588 GCA_031407755.1 Chloroflexota bacterium
GACGCGCACCGGGTGGATGTGCAGGAACACGTTGTTCATGACGGCGTACGCGCGCGAGCGCTCGTCGCTCGGGTAGGGCTGACGGAAGAGCGACCGCCAGACCGGGCTTCGGCGGATGGTCTGATCCACCCGCTCGAGGAAACTCACCGGGCTCCTCCTGCGACGCCGGGGGTCCCGGCCAGCTGCGCGTCACGATACGACTCCTTGTAGAGCCGACCGTCGGTCGAGATCTCCTGAAGCTCGAACCGCTCCATCGTAATGGCGTCGAACGGACAACGCTTGACGCACAGGGCACAGCGGATGCAGCGCTCCTCATCCAGGATCATCGCGCCACCATTTTCCCAGCCGTAGGCCTCGTCGAGCTCGGGCAGGAGACCCTCCGACTTGAGCGTGTTGATGTCCACCATGTGGATGACGCCCTCCGGGCAGACATCCGCGCAGGCACCGCACAGCACGCACCGGAACGGATCGAACCAGATGTTGTAGTTGCACATCAGGCAACGGGTCGATTCCGCGACGGCTCCGGTGGCATCGTACCCAAGCTCGACCGGCGTATTGAAGTTGACCTCGGGATCCGTGGACGGCATCCGAGCCTGCACGCTGACCACCGGGATGTGCTGGCGCGGCAGCACGTCGTAGAACTCCGGCATGTCGTGACGCCACGAGCTCGTGATCTTGACGTTGGCCGCGACGGACACGTCCGTTCGGCCGGCGAGGTAACGATCGATGGCGTAGGCCGCCTTCTTGCCGTGACCCGCCGCTTCGATGAGGGTCGTGGGGCCGGTCACGAAGTCGCCGCAGGCGAACACGCCCCGGACGTTGGACGCATAGGTCGCGGGATCCACCTTCACCCGGCCGCGATTGATCTCGAACCTGGCCTCCACCGGGAGGAACGTCAGGTCCGCGGCCTGAGACACCGCCGGGATGACGGTCTGGGCCGCGACGACGAACTCGGAGCCCTCGATGGGGATGGGCGAACGACGCCCGGAGGCGTCCGGCTCGCCGAGCTTGTTGCGGATGAATCGAACGCCGGTGACCTTGCCGTCCTCGCCAAGGACCTCGATCGGGCTGGCCAGGAACTCCATCCGGACACCTTCGCGCTCCGTCTCACCCAGCTCCTCCTCATCCACGACGAGCTCGGAGCGGGTGCGGCGGTAGGCGATGGTCACATTCGCGGCGCCGTGGCGGAGGCTGGTCCTCGAGCAATCCATTGCGGTGTAGCCACCACCGATGACAACCACATCCGTCTCGACTTCGATCGGCTGGCCCAGGTTCGCTTTTTTCATGAAGTCGACGCCGTAGTCGACGCCGTCGAGGTCGGCGCCCGGGATGTCCAGCGCGACGGCGTCCATCGCGCCCGCCGTGATGGCGATCGCATCGAAGTCGAGCTGGAGCTGCTCGAACGTGATGTCCACCCCGATCGTCGTGTCGTAGATGAACTTGACCCCGAGCCGCTCGATGAGTCGAGTGTCCATCTCGATGGCCTCGCGCGGCAGGCGAAAGGCCGGCACACCGATGAGCATCGTCCCGCCGGCAAACGGCAGGCTGTCATACACCGTGACCTGGTAACCCTTCACGGCCAGTTCCCGCGCGACCGCCATGCCGGCCGGACCCGCACCGACGACCGCGACGCGTTCCGAGCGCGGGGTGATGGTCGGCATGACGTCCGGGATGCCGGACGCCTCGTGCCATTCCACCAGGAACCGCTTCATCGCCCGGATGGCCAGCGGACGATCGATATCGCCGCGGCGGCAGGCCCGCTCGCACGGGGCGGAGCAGACGTACGAGCACATCGCTGCGACCGGGTTCGGTTCGCGCGACAGGATGTAGCCCTCCTCGAAGCGACCCTCAGCCGCGAGGTTCAGGTAGCCGCGGCAGTTCGTGCCGACAGGACAGGCTTCCTGGCACTCGATGTTGCACTGCAGCCATGACGCGTCGACGGGCTGAACGAGAAATTCCTGCGCGGGGTCGATAGCCAAGCGGGGCGTGCCTTTCCTGGACGGTGGGCTGGGCGGATCGGGTCGACGGTCGGAGGACGAGGCGAATCTACCATCCGCCTCGCGCGGGCTGCAAAAGGGCACGGCGCAAAGGGGGCGGGCGCGAGCGCGGGCGCTGGCGGTCGGGGGCGGGGCCTGACCGGTGCGTGCCCGGAACCCTCCCGCCGCGGTGGCCCCGATCGCTGTGGTTGATCGATCAGGGCCTGGCCACGAGGACCTGCTACCCCGGACGGTCGTTGTGGGGCACCAGCCCTGCACGCTCGGGCCTGAAACGATCAGTACAGGCGATCAGCGGGCCGCAGGGCGCTAGCCGGACAGGGCGCGTGCCGGACAGGGCGCGTGCCGGCCCCCGGGCGTGCCCGGAACCCTCCCGCCACGATGGCCCGTGGCGCGGCGGCACCGATCGCTGTGGCACCGTGGCACAGGGCGCTGCGGCCCCGATCGCTGTGGTTGATCGATCGTGGCCTGGCCACGAGGACCTGCTACCCCAGACTGTCGGCGCTGGGCACCAGGCCTGCACGCTCAGGTCTAAATCGATCAGTACAGGCGAACAGCGCGCGCGGAGGGCGGAGGCGCGGGCGCGTCCGGAGCCCGAAACGCCGGACGGTGGCTCGGATCGCTGTGGTGAATGACCGCGGCGACGGGGCCTGTCGCATCGGGCGGCCAGGATGAGGCGCGGGCGCCGGTCTGGCCGAAGGTTCGTTGCCTCGATGCCTCCCGCGGGTTGACGGCTGACCGGGCTCGCAGCTACCCTGCCTCGACGGGGTGCCGCCGTGCGTTCGGTGAGGAACGCAATCGGAGGGAGATGCTGAGTCCGTGATCGCGAGCGAGTTTGTTTTCCTGGCGATGGGCTTGGTGCTGGGTGTTGCGGCGGGTGCCGCGCTCGTCGAGATCCTTCGGGCGCGCCCACCGGCCCCACGCGAGGTGCGGGTCACGGTGGCCACCGATGCCATCCCTCGACGTCGATCCGCGACATTGGCCGGCGGTGGATTCAGCCCGACTTCGCCTGCTGCGTTGCCGGCTCGCGGTGGCCCCGGTGACCGACGATCCGAGGACGTGATGCCTCCGCCGGTTCGGGCCGAGCGTCGAACGTCCGTTCAGCTGGACGTCACGGCAGTGCCAGTGTCTGGTGGGGCCGACCCGATGCTGGCCGCCCTGCGCGCAACTGCCTGGACCGAAGGCGCGGGTGCAGTCGCAGTGGCGGCCGGGGCAATGGCTGTCGCGGTCTCGGCAGGCGCGGTCTCGGCAGGCGCGGTCTCGGCGGTGGCGGTCTCGCAGCCGATCGGCCAGACCCGCGATCGGGGCTCGAACGCCACGCTTGCGGCATCCGTCGCGACTGGCTCGGCCCACACGGTCGGCGAGGCAGGGGAATCCGTGGCGGGCGACACGGTCGGCGAGGCAGGGGAAACCAGCGGACCATGCGGCGCCCTGCGGCGGCTCGCCGACGAGCGGTGCGAGCTCGCGACTGGAGCCCGACACGAAGCGGGCGTCGCTGAGGACACGCTTCGCGCCGCTCAGTGGGCTCACAACGAGCACGAAGCGGCCGCGGACGCGGCTGCGGCCACGGCCGACACCCTGTCCGTTCGCCGGGCGAAGGATGAGGCGCAGGCGCGCTTCCGCTCGAGCCGGGCTGACGCCATGACGCAGTCGGACATCGAGGCCGCCGCTCGTGCGTGGCTGCTGGACATCAATACCATCAACGGTGCGGCCCGCGAAGCTCTCGCCACGCTCACAAGTGAGCGCGACGCCGCACATGAGATCGCGGCCAGCCTTGAGCGACTTGCGCTCGGGGCCGATGCGGCACGGATCGGCGCCGAGACGGCCGAGGCAGCCTGCCTGTCTGCGCGCGAGGCAGCCGCGGACTGCGACGAGCGCGAGCAAGCCGGCACGCGAGGTGAAATGGATGACCCGCCACGGACCGGGCCCGACGACGGAGCCGCGGACAACGATGGCAATGCCGACGGAATGGCCGTGGCGCTGGATGGCGGCGGCTCCCCTCGCATCTTCCGGCTCCTTCGCGGCGACCGTGCGGCGATGTCCGAGATGGTGACCACGATGGCCGGCGACGATCCCGTCGAGCGGCGTCGATGGCAGGTCGCGATGTCGGACCTCGTGGATGCGATCCTGGCCGACAGCATCGCGGCTGGCTCGCTCGACTTTCCTTCGGACCATCCCTTCTGGGGGCCGTTCACCCTCGAGCAGGACCGCCAGATCGCCTCGGCCCTGTCGTCGCTCGGCTATCGATTCGATGGCCTGGGGGGATGGGTGGACGGCCGGGTACCGACCCAGCGCGACCTGTCGATGGCGCTCGGCTACGCGGGTCTGGACCCGATGCGGCTGCGCCACTGGCCAACCGACGACGAGATGATCGAGCTCTATCGCGACGTCGAGGTCGCTGCCGCCGAGCATCTCGTGGGCGCAGCCGGCGACCTCACGCTCGGCGAGCTGGTTTCCATGTTGGGTCGCCGAGCGGACGGTCTGGCCGAGATCTGGAACGAATGGGGCCGTATCCGCCCGTTGCTGCTCGAGGACACATAGGCGCGGCTGGCCAACCGGTGATCAGTCCTCGGCCGGGCTGGGACCCTCGTCTTCGTCGTCCTCGATCACGATCACGCGCAGGGATTCCGCTGCGGGCACGCCGATCCGCTCCCCCTCCTCCGCGGCCCACGCCCGGATCCGCTGGCCGAGTGCCTCGACGTCGCGAATCTGACTGGCGTGCTCCGCGAGTGCCCCGAGCTTGCGATCGATGGTCGACGACACGTCCACCCACGCGTTAGGCCGATTCGACCAGAACAGGTACAGCCGCCGCACGACGTGCGCGGCCAGGCCAGCTCGGGCGAGCCACGGGAAAGCCATCGGGTTGCGTGCGGCCGGATAGACGGCATCGACGGCAGCCATTCCGGCCGCCCGATGATCCGCGTGGTTCACACCTCCATCGCCGTAAAACAGGGTCTCGGGGTCCGTGGCGAGGACCGCATCCGGACGGAACGTCCGGATCTCGCGGACGAGCAACTCCCGCAAGGCGAGGTCGTTCGCCAACGCCCCATCCGGTTGGTGCAGGAAGCTGACCCCGGCATACCCGGTCACCGTGGCGGCGGCCCGCTGCTCAGACTCGCGCAGGGCCGCGAGCACGAGCGGGTCGGCATCCGCGTCCTCGCCGCCCTGGTCACCACTTGTGCAACACACGAGCCAGCCAACCGAGCCCTCGTCGATCCACCGCGAGGCTGTGCCAGACGGACCGAATTCGGCGTCGTCCGGGTGGGCAGCGATCACCATGAACCGCGGCGGACGCCACGGGTGGTCCTCGACAGACGCAACGACCGCGACCGGTCCGCCGCGGGTGGCCGTACCCGTACGATCCATTGCACCGGGCTCGTCCGTCATCGACCGGCAGTCCCGGCTCGCAGCGCACAACCGTGTTGCGAGCAGGCCCCCCGCGGCGTACCCTTCCGGCCGAGGCTTCGCTCGTCTCCCCCCACGAGCGAAGCCTCGATCCCTGCCCGCATCATCGGATCACGCGTCGATCGCCCGGGCTTGCTCCTCATCGAGCGCCGCAAGGACCTCCGCTGCGTGACCCTCAGCCTTGACCTTCGGCCAGACCCTGGCGATGCGTCCGGCGGGATCCACCAGGAACGTCGTGCGGGCGGTACCCCAGTACGTCTTGCCGTAGTTGTGCTTTTCGACCCATGATCCGTACGCCTCGGCGACGGCATGGTCCTCATCGGCCAGAAGCGCGAACGGCAGTCCGAACTTGCCACGGAATGCCCGTTTGCTGGCAGCACCCTGGGGGCTGATACCCCAGACGTCAGCGCCTCGCTCGGTGATCGCATCGTTCGAATCACGGAACTCGCAGGCCTCGATGGTGCACCCAGTCGTGTCGTCCTTTGGATAGAAGTAGAGGACGGTCCAGCGCCCGCGCTGGTCGGTCAGGTCACGGACAGTGCCCGTATCGTCGGACAGGGCGACCGGGGGCGCCGGATCGCCCACGTTGGGCAAGCTCATGATTCAGAGCGTAGCAGGGGTTTCCACGACGAGGAGTCGGCCGGATCGAAGAACCACGGCGCCGTCCTCCGACGCCCGTACGTTCGACAGCCCACGCGTTCGCCCGATCAGCAACGCCTCGTCGTCGAGCGTGTAGACCAGGCCCGTGGTCGTGACGCCCTTTGCGTCGGCGCCGATCGGAAGGAGCGACACGATGTCATCGATCCGCCCGGTCAGGTCGAGTCGGCGCGGCGCGCCGCCGGCATCCGGGGCGGTCATCAGGCGCACCCGCGCGTCGATCGCCAGCAGCTCAACGTCGAGCCCCGCCAGCTGTGGCAACGCAAGGAGCCCAAGGTTGGCCAGCGCATGATCCAGCCGCGGACCCCCAAGGGCCCCGACGATCGTCAACCGCGCAGCCCCGAGCGCGATGGCGGCCAGCACGGCAAGTTCCATATCCGATTCGTCCTTGTCAGGACGAGCCCGCTCGATGGGAACACCGGCCGCCGCCAGCGACGCGATACCGGCCTCGCCGAGTGAATCACCGTCGCCGACCCAGCGATCGATCGTCAACCCGAGGGGTTGGGCGTGTCTGGCGCCACCGTCCGCCGCCACGACACGAGCGTCGGGATTGAGCCAGCCGGGCCACGCCGCGTCCAGCGCGGCGCGTGACCCGACGTCGCCATCGGCGAGGATGATGACCTGCAGCACAGGGGGATGCTAGCCGGTCGGGATTCTGGCGTGCGCTGCGGCGTCGCAGCCCGATGCTAGACTCCGGCCGTGCCCGACCCGCTCGACCATCCGGCCGTTCGACGCGTCACGCAGGCGGCGCTGCGCAAGGGCGTGACGCTGGAGGTCCGGGTCTTCGACGAATCGACCCACACCGCGGAGGATGCGGCTGCCGCAGTGGGCGCCGATCTCGGCCAGATCGTCAAGTCGCTGGTGTTCGTCACGTCGGGAGAGGCCGGCCCGGAAGCCATCGTGTGCCTGGTTTCCGGACCGAATCGCGTCGATGTCGCGCGTCTCGCGGCCGTGACCGGCGAACCGGGTATCCGCCGCGCGACGGCGCGTGAGGCGCACGAGCTCACGGGCTTCGTCATCGGTGGCATCCCGCCGCTCGGCTGGACGGACCGATCCGGGTGGTGATGGACCCGGATCTCGGCCGATTTCCGACCGTCTGGGCTGCGGCGGGTCTGCCGACAGCCGTGTTCGAGGTCCCGCCCGGGACGCTTCGAATCCTGGCCAACGCGACCGTCGCCCCGATCACCGACGAGCGGCGTGCGGCCGATGTCGAAGCGACCGCGGCGACTGCGGCGACCGAGCCAGGCGACGAGGCCACCGAGCCGGCCGCGACGACGCCGACATCCAGCGGGTCGTGACCGCGCCATCCGACATGGCCGAACCGCGCAACGCGACGATCACCTACCCGGGTGGCCTGCGGGCTCGCTGGCGGTGGGCCGGGAGCGGCCAGGCCACGGCGGTCTTCGCCCTGAGCGAGGCCGGCGGCACACTCATCGACCTCGGGCCCAGGGTCAGCGCCGACCCGGACGCCCTGTGCCGAGCCGAGTTGCGCCTGGAGGGTCCGCGCGGCGCCTGGACCGCCCGGTTCGCGTCCACCATCCACGACGAACCTCGCGGACGGTACTGGGACACGGAGGGCCTGCTGGTCGTGGCCTACGGCTTTCACACATTCGGGCTGGATGCTGCGAACGGCCAGGTGCGTTGGGAGCATCGATCGGCGACGCCGCTCATCGCCCTCCTCGGGTCGCCTCGTCTGGGCCATGTGCTCGTCCAATCGGAGATTGAAACGTTCGCGCTGGAGGCGGACGGGACCGTCGGCTGGCGTGTCGCCCACAGCGATGTCGTGACCGCCGCGGAGCTCATCGGCGGGCGCCTCGTCCTGACCTCCTTCGACGGCCAGCTCAACGCGCTCGATCCGGTGACGGGGCGATCGAGCCCCTGACCGCTGGCGGGCGGCGGTGCCGCCGGGCGGCGCCGAACGCTCGTGGACAACCGGTGGATAACTTGCCGAGATCGCCGCACATTCGTGGATAAGATCCGTTGACCGCAACCCCCGGCCAGCGGTAGCCTTCGTCTCAGCCCGGAGGGGCCGAACGATACTAACGGCAGCGATCGCATCAACGCCCACGTGTCGTGGAGGTTCCTTCGGGCCTTTCCATGTCCAACGCGTATCATCGCCGCCGTGACGCCCTTGATCCTGATCGTCTTCGGCATCGTCGCGATCGCCCTTGGGTACGCGATCCTGCGCAGCTTCGGGCCACGCTTCCGGGTTGGCCGGCTGCTCGCCTCGACCCCGCTCGTTTCGGTCGCGGAGGCCCGCGATCTCGCGGACGGGCCACCACGCTACGTCGCCGTCCGCGGTCGGATCGACGCGGATGCCGAATTCGAGGACGACGCCCATCGGCCACTCGTTCTGCGCCGCGCCAGGATCCAGTTGCGTCGGAGCGGTACGACGTGGGTGACCGTGGACGAGCATCGCGAAGTGGTCGATTTCGAGATCCGCGACGGCCTCGATGCGATCGCCGTCGACCATGCCGCCCTGGACGCCGGTCTTGTGGTCATGCCACGCGAGTCAATCGGGGTCGCCGGCGACGCCCTGGATCGAGTCCCCGCCGACACGCTGGGGACGACCCCGATGCGTCTGCTTGTCGAACAGGTTTCGTCGGTGGAGCACGCCACGGTCCTAGGCGTGCCGACCCGCGGGCCGACCATCGCTCAGGTCCGGCTGACCGCCGGGCTCGGACGGCCACTGGTCCTGTCCACGCTCGAATCGGCCGAGGCGATGCGCGTTCTGGCCCAGGCCGCGCCACGCCGCCCGCTCATGGCGGCGGTCGCGTTCGCCATCGGGTTTGCGTCGTTGTCGATCGGTGTCGTCTGGGCGGTCCTGGGCGCGGCGACGGCGACCGCGCTCGCCGCGTCTCCCGCTCCCAGTGCGGCGGGCGGCGACCCGCGTTCCAGCGGCGAGGGACCTGGCCTCGTGGGCGACCCTCTGACGGCGGTGGCGATCGTCCTCGGCATCGGGCTGCTTACGGTAGCGATGACCCTCATCTACGTTCGCGTGACCGGTGGTCGGCGCATCTGACCAACAGGGCCCCGTGACTGCCCGGACCATCGGACGATTGTCAAGAACTGTGAGCTTGGTAGCTTCGGGTCGATGGACTTCACCGTTCCTTCAGCACGATGACGACCCACCTGCCGATGCGCCCGATCGACGCGACCCTGTCCGTCACCAGGGCCGCACGGCTCCTCGGCGTGCACCCGAACACGGTCCGGGCGTGGAGCGACGCGGGCCGGCTGCGCTACTACCGGATCAACCCACGTGGTGGCCGACGCTATCGACTGGGCGACCTCAACCGATACCTGGCTGCCGCCGAGAACGGCCCGGCCGACCCCGAGGCGCACCCAGGAACGACCCGACGCCTGCCCGATGGCGGATATCGCGCCGGTGGCGTGGTGGAAGCAAGGCTGAAGGATCCGACCGAGAACGGGCGACACCGTCGCGACCTTGCTCTCCTGGATACCCTCGCGCGTCTGACGGTGTCGGCCGGCGACCTGGATGAGGATCTGGACCGCGCCGCTCGCACGATTCGCGATGCCACCGATACGGCCCTCGTGGCGATCTTCGAACTACGCGCCGAACGGCTCGCGGTACGCGTCGCCGCGGCACCGCCCGGCCATCCCGTTTCGCGGCCTTTTGACGTGCCGCGCGATGTTGGCGTGCTCGGCCGGGCCCTCGATGCCGCCGCCAGCCGACACGCGGGATCGGAGCATGATCCCTCGGACGCGGCGATCGCCGTCCTCGCCGAAGGCGACGAGCGGGTCACCCGCACCATCCTGCCCGGCGAACGATTCGAACTTGCCGTTGCCATCCCTGGCGCACGCGGACCGTGGGGCGTCCTGCTGATCGTCGTTGACGGTCCTGATGGCCCCTGTCCCGAGGATCTGGATCTGGCAACCGTGTTGGGCGATGTGTTGGGGACCCTGGTCGGCGTGATCATCCGCGAGGGTGAGGTCGCTCACCTGGTCCATCGGGCGGAAGCCCTTCGCCGAGTCGCCGGCGACATCGGCAGCCGACTCGATCTCGACCGTCTATTGGCCAGTCTGGTGGACCACGCGATGGTGCTGTTCGAAGGTGATCGCGCCGCGGTGTTCCTGCGCCGTCCGGAAGGCGAGGACACGGCCGAGGTCAGCCGGGGCCTGTCGAGCACCTACCTCGACGCGATGCGAGCGATCAGGACACTCTCCCTTCCGGCCGCCGCCATCGCCGCTCGCCGGCCGCTGTTCTCGGTCGGGTACCGCGATGACCCGCAGGGCGCTGACATGCGCGCCGCGGTCGTGCAGGAAGGATTTGACACGCTCTGCACGGCGCCGCTGATGGATGGCACCGAGCTACTGGGAATGCTCAATGTCTATCACGACACGCCGCATCCGTGGAGCCCGGACGAGCTCGAGACCATCGCCGCCCTGGCGACGCAGGCCAGCGTCGCGATCCGCACCGCCCAGGACTTCCAGCAGATGGCGACCTGGACCGCGCAGCTCCAGTCGATCCAGCAGCTCGGCGCACGACTCAATCACCTCTCGAGCGTGCGCGACATCGGCATGGCCATCGCCAGCGAGCTGCGTCAGCTCATCGACTTCCACAACGTCCGGGTCTACCGGGTCAGCGGGACCGATCTCGTGCCGGTGGCGATGCAAGGCCAGGTCGGCGAGTACGTCGACGAGGCCCCGGATCAGCTCCGGGTGGCGATCGGTGAAGGCATCACCGGCTGGGTGGCCCAGCATGGCATTGCTCAGAATCTCCCCGACGCCGCTGCCGACCCACGGGCCATGACCATTCCGGGAACGGAAGGCGATCTCGACGAATCGATGCTCCTCGCGCCGATGCTGTTCGAGGAGAACGTGCTGGGTGTGCTCGTCCTGTCAAGGCTCGGACTACACCAGTTCGGCGACGACGACCTGCGACTGTTCGTGATCTACGCATCGTTCGCGGCACAGGCGATGGCCAATGCCGACGCGACCGAGCGCCTGCGTGAACAGTCGGCGGCCCTCGAGCGACAGCTGCGCAGCCAGCGCGAACTCCTCCAGATCACCGAGTCGATCCTGACCACGCTCGACGGGCGCGCCGTGCTGGAGGGCATCACCGACCGACTGGGCGGTCTCGTCGCGTGCGACAACGTCGCCATCGAGGTCCTCGATCCGAGCAGTGGCTTGCTGACGCCGCTGACGGCGCGTGGCGTCGATGCCTCGTACTACCTGGAGCCATGGCAACCCGGCGAGACCGGTGTGGCGACGTGGGTCGTCGAGCACAACGAACCCGTGTACATCGATGACGAGCGGAACGACCCGCGAGTCAATCATTTCCGGGTCGGCGAAGTCGAAGACGGCAGCCTGATCGTCGTCCCGCTGCGCGGCCGGTTCGGTGCGATCGGGGTGCTGACCATGGAGCGACTGGGGCCCGGCAACACGTTCGCGCCCGAGGAGTTCGATCTCGTCAAGCTGTTCGCCGCCCAGGTGTCCATCGCCCTGCAGAACGCGGAGGTGTTCCGGGCGGTGGAGATCCGCGCCCAGACCGATGATCTGACCGGCCTGCTCAACCGCGGCACCTTCGAGGATCATCTCGGCCGGAGCGTCCGCGAGGGCACCCCGTTCGGCCTGATCATGCTCGACCTCGACGACTTCCGGGTCGTCAACAACACGCACGGCCACCAGGCCGGCGACGAAGCTCTGCGACGGATCGCTTCGTCGCTGGTCCGGGCCGGACGTGACACCGACTTGGTGTTCCGCTATGGCGGCGACGAATTCGCGTTGCTGCTGCCACACACGGATGCCGTTGGCGCGGCCGGGGTCGCTGAGCGGGCACGGGCCGCGGTCAAGGGTCTGGGCGGGCCGGTGACGGCGTCGGTCGGGGTTGCCACGTTCCCGATGGACGGTGCGGACCCCTCGGCGCTGTTGCTCGCCGCCGACCGAGCCTGCTACGTCGCCAAGCGCGGCGGCCGTGATCGGGTCGCGACGGCCGCGGAGGGCCTGGCCCTCGCGGCGGAATTCCAGCCACAAGCGCCCACACCGGTCGACTCCGAGACGGCCGCGGCGAGTTGAGACGTGGACGGTCGCCCGGTCGGCCGGCCTTTGCCCACTGGCACTGGAGGGTGAACGGCCGGGCACCGATACGATGAGCCCAGCATGATCGGTTCGCGACAGCCCCCACGCCTCGCACTTCTCGTGGTCCTGATCGTGGCCTGCGTACCGACACCGGTCAACCGACCGAGCCCGACCCGACCCGGCCCGACGCCCATATCGAGCCCGACGGCAGTCCCCACGCCGGCCGGCCCGACGCCAACGCCGTCGTTCATCCGCCCGACACCGACGCCGCTGCCCACCTTCCTGAGTTATCTCGTCAAGGGCGGCGACACCCTCGAATCGATCGCGCGCGCACACGCCACGGACGTTGCCAGCCTGTCGTTCTGGAACCGCACCGCCTACCCTTCGCTGGACCCCGACTCGCCCGATTACCAGCCGAACCGGATCGAGGCCGGCTGGGTCCTGATGCTCATCCCGAACGTCAAGGTCGATCCCGAGGACTTCGGCTGACCACCACCGTCAGGGCCTGGCCAGATCGATGAGGAACTGCGGCGTCCACAGGTCAGCCGTGGTCCCGAGGAACCCGCCGACGGTGGCCGCGGCAAGGAGCCCCAGGAAGAAACCCAGCACGGCGAGGTCCACTCGGTCGTAGGCGAGGTGTCGCAGCCAGGTCCGGCGGCCTGTACCGAACCCGCGCAGATCCATCGCGTCGATCGTGTCCTCGGCGCCCGCGATGGCATTTATCACGGTCGGCACGAGGACCGGAGTGGATCGGCGGACCCGCGACAGGAAACCGGCAGCCCCGGCGGACCAATCGAATCCCCGGATCCGTTGCGCATCCACCGTATTCTGGAAATCGGCCGCCAGCGAGGGCAGGAATCGGAAGGTCAGGTCGACCCCGAAGGCGAATTTCTCGGGGACGCCCAGCCGATGGAAGGCGATCCCGAAATCTGACGGCGCGATGGCGAACGCCACCGGAAAGCCGATGGTCGCCATGGCCAGGTAGCGCATGAACAGGGTCACTGCAGCACTGAGCGACTGCGCGGATATCGGCGTCCCGAGGAGCGGGATGTTGAAGAGCACATCCGTCTGGTCCAGCCGGAGTTCGCGCACGTTGCCGCCGGCCACGATCGTGTTGACCGTGACGAGCATGCCAATGAACAGGAACACGACCGTCCAGTTGCGCCTGATCTGCGCCCACGGGATGCCGGCGGATCGGTAATAGACGACCGAGATCAGGAGTAGGCCGAAGACCAGTCGGCCGTCCCACACCTGGAGGACGGTGAAGATGAAGAACGCAACGACCAGGACTAGGACACGGGGATCGCGGCGTGCGAGCCACGATCCCCGTCCCAGATAGCGCGGGGCGATGTTCACGGGCTGCCCCGGACCCTTGGGTCAGCGGCCCAGTTGGGCCTTGACCGGCTCCCAGGCGTAGACCAGGATCGGCACCAGGATGATCGTGCCGATCAGATCACCGACGACGACCGGGATGTACAGCGCCGCGGTCGCGCCGAAGGTGACCGACTGAAGGATCATGTCGGTAAAGATGAACAGGAAGCCGATCACGACGGCGAGCGAGCCCGCGACGGCGCCACCGATGGCCCGCTCGCGGAGCGAACCGTTGACCCAGCGCGCCAGATAGAGCGGTGCCAGGCCGGCGATCAAGCCGACCAGGCCATTGGCGATGCTCCAGTTCCAGGACGTGAGTGCTCCCCAGCCCGAGATCTGGTCACCGACCATGTTCCCCACGAGGCCGGTGAAGAGTCCGACGATCGGGCCGAAGGCGTAGCCGAAGAACGGCACGATCGCGAACGCCGGCCGGACCGAAACGGTACTGCCGGGAATAGGCACCTGCGCGACGAGCAGGATGCCGTACAGCGCGGCGCCGATGGCCGCATAGACGATCGTGCGCGACGTCACCTCCCAGAGGTCGTTGCGCCGATCCATGGTCAACGAGGACATTTTTCTCCCTCCTGAAACAGTGCTGAGACGGAATCACCTGGACACTGGTCAGTCAACCGTTCTCTCCCTCGGCCTCCATTCCATACCCTGGACGCGCTACGGGTCGCTGGGCGGCGAGCCGGCGTGCCAGAGTGTCGGCATCGAGGAAGGATCCCGCTGCCGATCCCCACCGTTGGTTGGCCTCCATAAGCGAGGTGGTCCGCAGGTTGCACGCCTTCCAACGCGCACTATCGGCGATCACCTCCATCGGGGGGCCGTCGGCCACGACACGGCCCTCCTGAAAGAGCAGGATACGGTCTGCGTGCGTCAATGCAAGGTCTACGTCATGCGTGACGAAATACAGACTGCGCAAGCCCGGGATCGCCAGGACCTCGCGCATGAACGCCTCGGCCGTCCGGTGATCCTGGCCAGCGGATGGCTCATCGAGGATCAGCGTCGTCGGTCGGAGGGCCAGCGCGATCGCCAGCGCCAACCGTTTCTGCTGTCCGAACGAGAGCGCCAACGGTGGCCGAGACCGGATGTCCTCCAGCCCATCGAGCGCCGTCCGGCGCAGGCTGTCGGCCACGAGCGCTTCGAACGTGGCCGGATCCCGACCAAGGTTGCGTGGTCCGAATAGCAGTTCCTCTTGCACGGTCCGCGCGAACAGCATCTGGCTCGGGCTCTGGAAGACGTACCCGAATTCGCTGGCCAGCTCCGCGGTTCGGCGTCGCGCATGCGAAGCGCCGTCGACGAGGATGGTGCCCCCGGTGATATCGAGCAAGCGCATGGCCGTTCGGAACAAGGTGGTCTTGCCTGAGCCGTTGGGACCGAGGACAGCGACGACCTCGTCCGGCCCCAGTCGAGCGTCCACACCGTGGAGGATCTCGTGGCCGTCGATCGCCGCGGTCACGCCGCAGAACTCGAGACGGGGCGGTGATCCTCCCGGCGGGATCGGTGCGGCGCGCGGTGCTTCGTCCGACGTCGGCGAGCCACCAGCGGTGGCGCGCCGCGCCACGACCTCGAACGGCAGCTTGACCGCTGCCGGATCGGCGATCTCAAGGAAGCCGGCCACCGGGCCCAGATAGCGCGTGCGGCCATCCTCGAGATACAGGACCCGGTCGGGACGCAGCTCGAGGGCCTCCTCCACCCGGTGCTCGACGATGATGACCGCGGCACCTTCGTCGGCGAGGGCACGAAGCAACGTCAACAACCGCGCCGCCGTCGCCGGGTCCAGGTTCGCCAGCGGCTCATCGACCACGTACAGACGCGGGCGCATCATCAGGATCGCCGCCATCGCCAGGAGCTGTCGCTCCCCGCCGGACAGCGCCGAGGTCTCGCGCCCAAGGAGTGCCTCGATGCCGGCCTGCGCCGCCACCTCCCTGATGCGCTCGACCATCTCGTCGCGCGGCACGCCCAGGTTTTCGGGCCCAAAGGCAAGCTCCGCCTCAACGGTCGCACCGACGATCTGCTTGGCCGGGTCCTGAAGCACCGTGCCGACGGTCCGCGCGAGATCGCGCAGCTTGAGATCCGTTGTGGCCTGGCCGTCCACGCGCACGACGCCGCTCGACTCACCAGGATAGGCATGCGGAATCAGGCCGTTGATGGCGCGGATGAGCGTGCTCTTGCCACAACCCGAAGGGCCGGCCACGAGGACGACCTCGCCGGGCGCGACCGTCAGCGACAGGTCGTGGATGGCGGGTTCGGTCGCTCGCCGATAGCGGTAGGTCAGGCCCTGGACCTCGACCAAAGGGTTCGCCGCCATGCTCATCGGCGGGCTCGTGGCTTCGATCGCCGTCAGGCTCGCAGCCGAGCCTATGCCAGCGTCCGACATGGGACCGTCATCCGGCACGGATCTGGACCGGGCGGTCCAGCGCGAGGCCGAGGCGGCCGGCGACATCACCCTGGTTGTCGGCCAGCGAAAGGTGCCCCTCGGAATCGGCCATCAGCAACGACGACCCAGGCGGCACCCGGCCAAAGGTTCGCTCCCAGACCGTTGTCTCCTCGAGCGGCCCGCCCCCGCCATGCTCGGGGAACGTCAGGACCAATCGTCGACCCGGCTGGAGCGAGCCGATGGCCGCCTCAAGGTCCGCCGGGGTCCCGGCGAAGGTCACGTTGCCGTAGATCATGATGTGCACGATCAGGCTGTCGAGGACACCGTCGCCGATCGCCGGCTCGATGGCCGGCAGGCGCACCAGGTCGGCGATCGATACCGTCGGACCGACCGAGGCGAAGTCGACACCGGCCGCCAGATGTCCGGCCATCGGGGCGAAGATGTCGCGTCCGTGGAAGCTTGCGCTGATGACCGGGAGCATCAGGTCGCGGTTGTCCAGCGAGCGCGCCTCGGTGATGCCGCCGAGCGCCTCGGCCGCGGCGATGAGCAGGCCGTTGTCCGGTCCGATGAGGACGTCCCCGCGCGCCACCCGTAGCGCGATGGGCAGCCGTTCCGTCCCGACGCCAGGATCCACCACGGCCACGTGCGTCCCGACCGGCATGTGCGGGAGGGCGAACACGAGCGAGCCGGCGCCGTCGCGAATCGCATAGCGCGGGACCTGGTGACTGATGTCGATGATGTTCGCGTCCGGACAGATTTGGAACATCACGCCGCGGCAGACGGCCGGTGCAGACGGGCCAAAGTCGGTGAGGAAGGTGATGACAGGTCGCATCCGGGGATGGTATCCGTTCGCGAACGCACCGAAGCGGCGCCGGGAGGAGGCTCGGCGCCGCTTCGGAGCGTGATCGAAATCGGGCGGTGGAGGGCTCGCCCTTTCGATCGGGTGGAGGCGGAGGTCAGCGAGTCGGGGGCGTTCCCCCGTCCGCGTGCCCGAACCGCCCCGTTCGGGCAAGTTCGCGCATGAACAACATCTGGTTGATCTGGTGCAGCGACCAGTGGACGTCGGCCACCGGGATGCCACACATCATCGCCGTGAGGTTCGCGGCCTCCTCAGGTGCGAGACCCTTCGTCAGGAGCTGCCGGTACGTCGCCCGGGTGCGCACCAGATCCGTGGCTGCCGGGACCGCCGGAGCGGGTGCCGTTCGGGTCGTGGCCGCGGAGCCAGGCTCGCCCGTGGGTGCCGCCGCGAGCAGTCCCACTGACGAGGCGCGGCGAGGTGATCGCCCTGGTCCCCGTGAACCTCGCTGCGCCGGCCCGGCCATGACTCACGTTCCCTCGATCCTGTGATGCGTGCGCCGGTCGATTCCGGTGCGGTGCAGGCATGTTGGTCCGGCCACGTCCGGCATCGGCATGACCCATCGGTCCCATGCCCGCCGGTACTTGCGGCTGTCCGCCGATGACCACCGACTCGCCCGCAGCATGCCCGCAGCGCAGTCATCGCTAGACTCGCCGGGTGCGCGCCCGCCGTCTTGAGCTTCGGATCCTCGGCATGGGTCTCGTCGCGGCCTGGGGCCTGGCCGCCGCGCTGGTCCTGCTGGCTTATCGGCCTGGGGGCCCACTCGACCTCGTCGTCGGGATCACCATGCTGGTCCCGCTCACGATCGCCGTCGCCGGCGTGACGTGGCCGCCGGTCGCTCGCGGCCGGGGTTCGTATCCGCTCATGGTGTCGCTCGGGGTCGGAGCGCTCCTGTTGCTCCTGCCGTCCATCGGCGGTCTCCTCAACCAGCTCCAGGCGCTCGGGTCGCAGACGTTGATGCCGTCGTTCGAAGCCGCCTATCCGTGGATCCTGGCACTGCTCGGCACGAGCCTGTTTGCGGGGTTCGGCGTGGCCCGCCGCGTCGATGGCGGCGTCGCCCTGCGGCCGCGCCGGTTGCGGGTCGGCGTCGTCGTCGCCCTGGCCATGACCGTGCTGGCGGGCAGTGCGTTCACGGGTGCCGCCATCGCCAACGAGATCGCCCTGCGTGACGGGGCCGTGGCCCCACCGTCGTCGCGCTTTGGGCCGACCCATCCCGAGAGCGAGCCACCGCCGTGCGACGGGCTCCTGACCGCCGGTCCGGCGTCCAGACTCGGGGTTCGACTGGTCGGGCAGATCGATGGCCGGCCGATCGGTTCCGTGGACCTGACCGGCGTCCGGAGTACGACCGACTTCCGCTGGCTGGGATACGTGGCCACCGTCCGCGAGCTGGGCCAGTACGGGGCCGCGGAGATCGGCGATCGGGCCTGGCGAAGGACGCCGGGTGAGGGCTGGACGAGGACCACGAGCGAGGCAGCCGGGGTCGAGTCACTCGACCTGCAGGCCGTCCGCGCGGCGCTCACCATCGGGACCCGCACCACCGCCGAGGACCGCGGCCTCGAAGTCATCGAGGGCGCTCGCGCCCGGCGCTGCCGCGTGGCCGTGGACGGCCCGACATTCCGCGCGGCGTTTCCCCAGGTGCGATGGCTGATCGGCGACGCGAATCTCGAGAACTGGCGCGGCCAGCTCGACTACTGGGTCTTTCTCGATGGCCAGCTCGGCCAGATCGCGGGCAACGTCAACGGCGAGGCCGCCGACCTCCGCCCTGATGCCATCCAGGGCACCCTCGAGGTCCTGCTGACCGCGACCGATCGCGCCCGCGCGGTCATCATCTATCCTCCGACGCCATGACCATGAGCGACGAGACCGAACGGTTCGGCAAGCGCGATCGGCTGGCCCGGATGCTGCGCGTGGTCACCGTCCTGCGCGGCCACCCGGACGGCATCCGGCCGGCGGAGATCGCCCGGCGGGTCGGCGTCGCGACCCGGACGGTGTATCGCGACCTGCGCGCCCTCGAGGAGGAGGTGGGTGTTGCGGTCTGGTCGAGCGATGGTCTATGGGGCGTCGTCAGCGAGGAGTTCCTGCCGGCCCTCAAGTTCACCCTGGACGAGGCGATGGCCGTGGTCCTGTCCGCGCGGCTCATGGTCCGCTACGCCGACAAGTACGACCCGGACCTGGCGGCCGCGTTCGAGAAGCTGGAGGACGTCCTGCCGCGTCCGCTCGCCGAACACGTGGAACGCACCCTCGACATCCTCGCCCAGCACCCACACGATGCGGCCTTCAACGAACACGTCCACCGATTGACTCGAGCCTGGGCGGAACGACGGGTCGTGACCCTCGACTACGAACCGGCGCACTACGGGCCGGAGTCGACGGCCCGACGTGCCGTCGTCCGACCGTACCTGATCGAGCCGTCGCTCCAGACCCATGCGCTGTACCTGATCGGCTGGGATGAGACCCGCGACGCGCTGCGGACCTTCAAGATCGAGCGCATCCGCGACGTGGCGCTGACGCCACGAACGTTCGACCTGCCCGAGGGCGACCGCGTCGAGACGCAGCTACGGCGGGCGTGGGACATCATCGCGGATCAGCCACCCACATCTGTGGTCCTGCGTTTCGCACCGGCGGTCGCAGCCCGGGTGGAGGAGACGACGTGGCACCCGAGCCAGAAGATCGAACGTGCCACAGACGGGTCCCTGGTGTGGCGGGCGACGGTGGCCGGGACCATCGAGATCCGCCTCTGGATCCTGTCCTGGGGCGACGATGTGGAGGTCCTCGGGCCAGTCGACCTCCGAGAAGGTGTTGCCTTTACGCACCGTCGTGCAGCGGAGCAGTACGCCAGATAAGGGACGTCCGGTGGACTCCGGTATAGGGTTACAGAAACACGACGACGTGCCCCCCAACACGCCGAGGACGTGCCATTGCGCTTCTCCCCCGCCCGCCCGCGGCTGGCCACGGCCATCCGCGCCACCCTTATCGCGGTGATCGCCGCGACCCTGTTCGCCGTCCCCGCGAGCGCCGCGACGTCAGCTTCGGATGCAGAGGCCCTGGTCATCTCGTGGGTCAACAGGGACCGCGTGGCCAGAGGTCTCGTGCCCCTGCGTTCGTATGGGTCTCTTGGCTCGATCGCCGGGACCCGGGCGACACGGATGGCTTCCAACAACGTCCTGAGTCACTCGATCGGCGGCAACCTGACGACGCAGCTGAAGACGTATGGCGTCCCCTGGTACCGCTACGGCGAGACGATCGGCTACTCGACAGCAGGCTGGACCGTGGCATCGGCCAAGGGCATCTATGCCGCGTGGAAAGGAAGCCCGTCGCACTGGACCTTGCTCATGAGCGACCGGTTCAACTACATCGGCATCGGCCTCGCCTACCGGTCGTCCAACCAGCGGACGTACGCGTCCGCGGTCATGAGCGAATCGCCGGACCATACGAAGGCCCAGGCACGGGTCACCACGACCGCACGGTCAGGCGCTGACCTGCGCTGGGACTGGACCGGCTACGACCCCCGACTCCAGACGCGTACGGCCGGGTTGCGCGACTTCGATGTCCAGTACCGGGTCGGGTCCGGTTCCTGGGCGACGCTCCGAAACGACACGACGTCCACGGAGCTGTCGCTGGCGAACCGGTCGGGTGGGCGCTCGTACGGGATTCGCGTCCGCGCGACGGACCGACGCGGTAATGTCGGTCCATGGAGCCCCGAATCCCGGATCTGGGTGCCCTGACCTCGACAGGCTCGGCGAGGCGGCGGCACCCGTTCGCCGCCGTCAACCTCATCAGCGACCCGATCCATGGCTACATCGAGCTGACCAAGCGGCTCGCGCCGGACGAGGCCGCCGCGGTCGGCCTGCCCGCCGAGGAGGTTGCGGAGGAGGACATCCTCGATACCGCGTGGGTCCAGCGCATGCGCCGGATCAGCCAGCTCCAGAGCGCCCGATGGGTGTTCCCGACGGCCGAGCACTCGCGCTTCACCCACGGTCTGGGGGTCATGCACGAGGCCGGGCTGTGGGCGCGCTCGCTGTATCCGTCGCTGCGGTCGGCCCTGACGGGTCGTGGCGACGGGGGGACGATCCCATCTGAAGGGCTCGTCGTCGAGACCCTCCGGATGGCCGGCCTGCTGCACGACGTGGGGCACGGGCCGTTTGCCCACTTCTTCGACGACCACGTCCTGGCGGATTTCGAGGCACCGGCGGACCCGCGCCGACCCGATGCCAAGCGGCTCACCCACGAGGACCTTGGCGCGCGGATCATCGAGGACGAGCTTGGGCCGCTGCTGCGGAGGCTGCGCCGTGCCCCCGGCGCGGTGGCGGAGCGAGACGCGTTTGCGGACGATGAATCGATCGACCCCGCTTGGATCGCCTTTCTCATCGCCAAGCCTGCGCTGGCCGATCCCTCGATGCCCGTCTGGGTACGCTGGCTCGCCCCGTTGCTGTCCGGGGTGTTCACCGTTGACAACCTCGATTACGTGCGCCGTGACGCGTACCTCACCGGGGTCGCCGCAGGACCCGTCGACGTCGAGCGGTTGCGGCGCTACACGTTCATCGGCGCCGACGGGCTGACCCTGTTCGAACCGGGCCTCGGTGCACTCGACATGTTCCTGACCGCCCGGCGGTTCATGTACCAGCAGGTGTACTTCCACCGGACCGTTCGGGCGATCGACCTCGATCTGGCCGAGGTGTTCGGAGTGTCTGTGCGGGCGATCTTCGGCGAGGGGTCGCCGGCCGAGCGGCTGTCCGCCTATGCGGATCTCGACGAGTACGCGCTGCTCCATCAAGCCGCTCGCTGGGCCCGCGGCGTGGACGTCGCCGGGGCGGCCGGCGGGCCGGAGCCGGTGGCTGGCGATGGACGGGTGCTGGCCAACGTTGCCGAGGCCTGGCGGGGCATCCTGCTGCGCCAGCCGACGTGGCGAGCCGAGGCCGAGGTGCGCGCCGAGTACGAGGCCGGCGAGCGGCCCGAGGCACTCATCGCGTCGCTCGGCTCCCCGTCCGATGGCGTAGCGATCGATCTTGCCGTCGTCGATGCGCGTCCGGCCGATGCGACCGCCACGGATCGGCTGCTTGGGCTGGAGTCACGCGATGGGCGGGCGATATCGGTGTCCGCGGCGCTGGCGTCCATCCCCGCGTACTGGCTCATCGGACGGCGTTACCGCCGTCGCTGACGCGCTACGGGCTGGGCGGTCGGTGGCGCCGAGGGGCGCTTTGCGCGGCCCCGACTGAGGGTCGCACCGCCGCGAACAGCTGCTGCGGCGCGGGCCCTATGCTTGCCAGCGTGACGAGCGAACTGCCCGACCAGAGGCGTCATCGAGGCACCGTCAAGGCGACGGAGCGAGTGTACTTCGCCGCGGTTGGGGTGCTGGCCGCCGTGATCGGGTTGCCGGCGTACCTGGCGCCCGCACAGGTCGACGTCGTGTTGCCGTTCGCGGTGCCCCCGCTGCACGCCCGGCTGATCGGGGCGATGTACCTCTCCGGGCTTGCGATCATGGTCGGCGGGCTGCTCGCCCGGCGGTGGGCAGAGGTCCGGGTGGTTCCGGTGATCACCGCGATCTGGACCGGCGGGCTGCTGCTCGTCACGCTGCTGCATCTCGAGGCGTTCGACTTCACCACGATGCAGACCCGGATCTGGTTCGGCGCCTACCTGGCGTATCCATTGATCGGGACCTGGATCCTGGTGCGACGACGCCGCGACGAGATCGGGGACGAGCCAGGACGGGTGCCAGCCGACTGGACCCGGCGTTGCCTGACCGGGCAGGGGGTCGTGCTCACCGCCGTAGCGCTGGCACTGCTGCTGGCGCCCGGGCCGATGGCAGCGGGGTGGCCGTGGCCGGTGACGCCGCTGCTGGTACAGATCTACTCCGCGCCGCTGCTCGCGTACGGCATCGGCAGCCTGCTGCTCGCCCGGGCACGCACGTGGCGGGAGATGCGGATCGGGGTCGTGGGGATCGGGCTGTTCGCGCTGGCCGCGCTGGTCGCCTCGGTGATCCATCGCGACCTGTTCGCGGCGGGCGACCCCGCCGCCTGGGCCTGGTTCGGAGCCCTCGCCGCGCTGACCGCGCTGGCCGCGCTGTTGGTGGTTTCCCAGAGGAGGACGTGATGAGCGGGACGAACCTCGACACTCGGATCCGGGTGCCTCTTCGGGTGTGGATGGCGGTGGAGGTGTTCTTCGGGCTGGCCGCGATCTCGACGATCTTCCTCCGGCCGCAGGACACAGCGACCAGCTTCGCCTGGCCCATCCAGCCCGAGGTGATGGCCGCGTCGCTGGGGGCGTTCTACCTCGCCTCGGCCCTGATCTTCGTGCTGCCGCTGTTCGCGACGAACTGGCAGCAGGTCCGGGTGATGATACTGCCGACCGCGGCGTTCAGCACGGCGATGCTCGTGATCACGGTGCTGCACTGGGACAAGTTCTCGGTCGGCACCTTCCCGTTCGTCGTCTGGTTGGCCAGCTATCTGCTGCCGCCCCCGATCTTCGTCGGCCTGTATATGTGGCACCAGCGTGGCGCCGCGCCGGTCGGCGTCGGCATCGAGGTGCCGATCAGCGCCTGGGCGCGCACCCTGTTCCGCGTCAACGGGCTGGCGTTGACCGGGATCGCCCTGGTCGGGTTGGCCGTGCCCGCGGTCCTGGGAGCCATCGCTCCGTGGCCGATGACGGCCCTGACCGCCCGGGCCCTGTGCGGGTGGCTGCTCGCGGTCGGCCTGCTCCAGGTGTCGATGGCGTGGGAGGGCGACTGGCGCCGAGCCCGCCTCGCCAGCACGATGATGATCGTCCTGCCAATCGCGCTGGGCATCCAGCTCGCCCGGTTCGCCGACCAGGTGGACGGGAGCACGGCCGCACTGTGGGTGCTGCTCACCGACCTGGCCGTCGTGGCGGCGGTCTGCATCTACCTGTGGGCGGCACCCGCCGATCGTCGTGTCGCCTCATCGGCTGGTGCCCGGTGAGAGCGGGCCTGACGGCCTGGTATGCGCGCATCGTCGGCGTGTTCCTCCTCGTCCAGGGCGTGGTGACGGGGACGTTCCTGTTCGTCGACCCGCTGGACAGGGCGTTCCCCTTCCTCCTTGACACGACCCGAATGGTCCCCCAGCACTCCGCCCTGCACGCCCTGACCGGCCTGCTCGCGCTGGCCGTCCTGCGCTGGGGCGGCGCACGTGAGCTGTGGTGGTTCGCGCTCGGGTTCGGGCTGTTCTACACCGCGCTCGGCGTCAGCGGGCTGTTGACCGGGCAGAGCCATGGGCTGGGGCTGCAGCCCTTCGACCACCCGTTCCACCTGCTCGTCGGAACCCCCGGGCTCCTCGCCGCCTGGCTCGGGCAAACGAGTCGACGGCGCGAGTCCGCGCGCACGACTCCGGGTCCCATTTCGCCGCGCAGCAGGTGATGCCGAGATCACTCCGAGGACGTGGTCAGGCGTTCGCGTCCAGGCTGATCGACTGGTGGTTCCGCGACCGGTCCACCGGCAAGATCGCCGTTGTCTTGGTCCCGAACGCGGCGATCGTCGTCTGGCTGGTCGCGACCGGCGTGCAGCTCGTGGGCGCGCTGCGCGAGCGTGAGGAGCAGCTTCGCTGGATCGGCTCAGGGGCGCTCATCGTGTGGGGCGCGGACGAGTTGGTGCGCGGCGTCAACCCGTTCCGGCGGCTCGCCGGCGCCGTCGTGCTCGGCTGGCAGGTTCTCGCGCTGCTTCGCTGACGGGCTATGGGCTGGCGGTCGGTGGCGCCGAGGGGCGCTTCGTCGACTTCGGGCGCTCGGGCAGGACGAGCATCGGGTCGATCCGCGCGATCAGACGGTCGGGCAAGGCCATCCGCTTCGCGACATCGGGGTCGAGGCCGAAGGTCGCCGTCTCGTGCGGACTGAACAGGCCGTAGTGGAGGTGGCACCCGGATGCCCGTCCCGTCTGACCCTCGTAGCCAAGCAACCGGCCCGCCTTGACCGTATCGCCCCTCTTGACCACGACCTTGCTGAAGTGCGCGTACATGCTTCGATAGCCATTGCCGTCATCGATCACGACCACGATCGGCAGCGTCGACCACAGACCTTTCGCCTCGAGTCGATCGAGATAGGGCGCGAGATCGCCGATCCAGCCCATCTGCTGGTCGTATCGCCGACCGGCCGCGAGGACCGTGCCACCGTGGGCGGCCACGATGCGATCGCCACAGAACGTCGCAAGATCCAGTCCGTCGTGGAACGGCTCGCCATCGACGACGCGCGAACCCCACGGCGATGGGCCGAATGGCAGCGTCTCGCGGCCATTGGGCAGTGGCCAGCGGTAGTCGCTGAGGGTCGCCACGGGCGGGGCGGTCGGGTCTGGCGTCGGGGTGGGGACGGGGATGGGCATCCGGGTCGGCGTCGGGACTGGCCTTGCCGATGGATCCGGGACAGGCGGTGGGGTGCTGGCTACCGCCCCCTGCACCGCATCGACCGGCGCCAGCGGCCCGCTCGGGAGCGACGTCGCAACGGCGATCCCGGCCGCGGCGATCGCCCCGGACAGCGCCACCGCCCCGAGACGCCGTCGGGTCAGGCCAGAACCCCGATGCCGCTCGCTCAGCGGACGCGGCAGGTTCGCGAGTGGCCCGGGGGTATGACTTCGTCGTGACCATCGTGTCACCTACGTGATCGCCGGGTTGTCTTGGGAAGCGACATGGTCGCCCATGGTAAAGCCGGCAGACGATGGTGGGAGCCTCGCAGGGTCGGGGTTGCATGAACAGCCGATTATGCGTATAGTCTCGCAGTGATCCGCTGCAACTTCTCCGAGGAGTCGAAGAAGAAGCTCTGGCGGCCCTGCCGGGAGGCACGGGCCCTGGGGCACTAGCCGGCGCGTCCACGACGACGAACCGGGGCCTCCAGGGAACGGAGGCTCCAGGGGCCGCGGCACCACGAACGGTGACCGCGGTTTTTTTGTGCCCTCCGACCCCTGCGAGGTCCCACCAGCGAGTGAGGAACCACGCAGATGCAGACCATGATCCTGGGCGACGGCCATCTGGGCTGGGCCGTAGCCGCCGCGGCCGGTGAGCGCGGCGAGCGCACTCCGGTGCTGGGGCGGCCGCCCGGGCCGCGCCACGATCCCACGGCATTTGGCGGTGCGGACCTCATCATCGACGCGACCCATGGCGCGGCCGTGGCCAACAACGTCGAGGCCGCGATCGAGGCTGGCGTCCGCCGGTTCGTCATCGCCACGACCGGCTGGGCCGCGGATCGGCCGGCGGTCGAGGCCGCACTCGAGCGGGCCGGGGCGGCCGCCATCGTCGCGGCGAATTTCAGCCTCGGGGTGGCGCTGTTCGGGCGCCTCGTGGAGACCGCTGCCGAGCTGTTTGGCGCGGTCGAGGGGTTCGATCCGTACCTCCTCGAATGGCACCGCCGGGCCAAGGCCGATCGCCCATCCGGCACGGCCCTGGACCTCGCCGCCCGATTGACCGCGCACCATCCGGGTCTGACCTCCAGCGACGACCTCGAGGTCGTTTCCATCCGGGCCGGCGCATCGCCCGGGATGCACCTCGTCGGGTTCGATGCGGCCGGCGAGACGGTGGAGCTGCGCCTGACCGCGCGCGATCGGACGGCCTACGCGACCGGGATCCTCGCCGCAACGGATTGGCTGCGGCGAGCGCCCCGCGCTCCCGGCATCCATGCCTTCGACGCTGTCGTCGATGAGCTGCTCGCCCGTCGGGCGGATATCGCCGCCTGAGCCGTCGACCGATCCACCGACCGACTGACCGCCACCACTGACCCACCGACCCACCCATCGAAAGGAGATCCTCGATGTCCCTACCCACCCTCCGCGGCGCATTCACCGCGCTGGTGACCCCGTTCACCGCCGATGGAACGCTCGATGAAGCCGCCTTCCGTCGACTCGTCCGCTGGCAGGTACTTGCCGGCATCGATGGCCTCGTGCCGTGCGGCACCACCGGCGAGGCGCCCACCCTGTCGCCTGACGAGCGCGACCGATTGATCGCCGCGACCGTCGAGGTCGTGGCCGAGCGACCGTCCCGTGGCCGCGTCCGGGTGATCGCCGGGACCGGCACGAACGACACGGCGGCCACCATCCGGGCCACCCGTCGCGCGGCCGAGCTGGGCGCCGATGCGGCGCTGGTCGTCGCGCCGTACTACAACCGCCCCGATGCCCGGATGCTCGATGCGCACTTCCGGGCCGTGGCCGACGAAGGCGATCTGCCGATCGTCGTCTACAACGTCCCGTCGCGAACCGGAACGAATGTCGACGCGGACACGTTCCTGCGGCTGGCCGATCACCCGCGGGTGATCGCCGTCAAGGAGGCCAGCGGCAACCTGGAGCAGATCGCCCGGATCTGTCGCGACCGACCGCGCGATGTCGCCGTGCTGGCGGGCGACGATGCCTGGACCCTTCCGATCCTCGCGTTGGGCGGCGACGGCGTCGTGTCCGTGGCGAGCAATGAGATCCCGGGCGAGCTCGTGGCCCTTTGTGCCGCGGCACGTGCCGGCGACTGGGAGGCGGCCAGGCGCACGCACGAACGCTGGTTGCCGCTGTTCCTGGCCAACTTCCGCGGCGCTCCCAACCCGGTGCCGGTAAAGGCCGCACTCCAGCTCATGGGTCTGCTCGAACACGACGCGGTCCGCGCCCCCCTGCTCCCGCTGGAGCCAGCGGCTCGGAACGAGCTGGCGGTCACGCTACGGGCCCTCGGGGTCGTGAAGTCGGCTGGCGGCCGGTTCGAGGCGAACCCGACGCGGGAGGCCGTCGCATGAGCATGGCGCCACCGATCATCGACACCGAGACCCTGCTCGACGACCTCGAGGCCGGCCGACTCCGGGCCGCCGAGCCGGACCCGGCCGCCCCTGACGGCTGGCGCGTCCGCCCGGAGGTGAAGGCCGCCATCCTGGACCGTTTCCGCGATCGGACGAGCACGAGCTGGCAGGCTGGACCGCTCACC
>JANOIS010000138.1:0-5664 GCA_031407755.1 Chloroflexota bacterium
GGCGAGCTGGTCGGCCAGGCTATGCAGCTCGTCGATGCGCCGGTGCACCTTGACGCTGCGCCGTTCGACGAGCGCCAGGAGGCGGGCCGTGTTGGTCGCGCAGCGGTGGTCGAAGCAGGTGCCGGCCAGCTCGCGAATCTCGTTGAGTGGCACGTCGAGACGGCGCAGTGCGAGCACGGCCGCGATGCGCGCCACGTCGGCCTCGTCGTAGTCGCGGTACCCGCTGGGTCGCCGAGCGGGGGCCGCCACGACACCGGCCTGCTCGTAATAGCGGATCGTGGCCGTTTGAGTCTCAAGCGTTCGCGCTACTTCGCCGATGCGCATGGTGGCATCGTAAACCTTGATGTAGCTGTAAGGTCAAGCGGCAATTTTCGTCGTTGGCTGAACGGGGTGAGGTTGTTCTCGAACCCCCTCACAGAGGCTGCGGAGGGCACCTCCGAGTTCATCCACGTCGGGTAAACCTTCGACCTGCGCGAATGTCGATCCCTAGCGACCGGAGCGGATCCGATCCGTCAAGGCATCGGCCATGAGGTTGAGCCCGATCACCAGCGTGATCAGCGCCATTCCTGGAAAGAACCACATCCACCAGGCCACCCGCAGGAAGCGCTGCGCCTGGGAGGCAAGGTAGCCCAGGCTGATGGCGTTCGGGTCGCTGAGACCGAGAAAGCCGAGGCTCGACTCGATCAGGCACACCTGGGCAAGGAGGAGCGCGACATAGACGATGACGGCCGGGAGCAGATGTGGCAGGAGATGCGCTCGGAACAGCTGCACCTCATTGGCCCCGAGCGCGCGCGCAGCCTCCACGAAGTCTCGCTCCCGCAGGGACAGGATCTCCGCTCGCGCGATGCGGGCGAGCAGCGTCCATGACGTCAACCCGAGCACGAGCACGATACGATCGAGCCCCGGACCGAACAATGCGATGACCATGAGGGCAAGGAAGAACCGCGGCAGCACCTGCCAGACCTCGGTAAACCGCATGATCGCATCGTCCAGCCAGCCGCCGCGGACACCCGCCAGCGAGCCCAGCAGCAGGCCCAGCGGCAACGCGAGCACGGCCACACCGGCGGCCACGATGATCGACGTCCCGATCCCATGGACGACTCCGGTGAAAAGGTCTCGGCCCAGGTCGTCCGTGCCCAGCGGATGGATCGCGGACGGCGCCGCCAGGGCGAGGCCGACCGGCGCGAATGGATCGCCCGGGGCGATGATGTCCGCAAGCAGACCGATGAGAAGGAGGGCGGACGTCAGCAGGATCCCGAGAATCGTCGCCGGCGATCGCAGCGATCGGGCGAAGACCAGGTGGCGCGCCGTCGAGGGGCCGAGGCGAAGGGCGAGCCGCGCCCTCGACTGATCAGCCGTACCGGATACGGGGGTCGAGTCGGACATACGCAAGATCCGTGATGAGGTTGGCGATGATCACCGCGGACCCGATCAGGAGCAAGATCGCCAGCACGATCGGGATATCGCGAGCCTGGACTGACGACAGCAGCAGTCGACCGATACCCGGCCATCCGAATACTGCCTCGACCAGCACGGCACCACTGAGGACGTGGCCGACCCGACCGCCAACGACGGTAGCCACGGGGATCAGCGCGTTGCGCAGCGCGTGCCGAACCGTCACCTGGGACTCCGGTACGCCCTTGGCTCGAGCCGTCCTGACGTAGTCGAGAGGCAATTCATCAAGGAGCCCCGCTCTCGTCAGTCGGGAGATCACGGCGATCTCGGTCGCCGCCAGTACCAGCATCGGCAGGATCAGGTGGTGGGCGACATCGAGGGCCAGACCAAGCCCTGTTGCCGTCGACCGTGGGTCGGTCATGCCGCTCACAGGGAACCAGCCCAACCAGAGTCCCAGGCTCAGGATGGCGACCTGCGCCAGCCAGAACGTTGGCGTGGCCTGCAGCCCGAGGGCTCCCATGTTGACCGTCAGGTCAGACAGGCGCTGGGCGCGAGTCGCCGTGAAGACCCCGAGGCCGACGCCGATGACCGTCGCGACGACGAGTGCCGAGGCCGTCAGCAACAGCGTGGCCGGGATCCGTTCCAGGACGATATCCATGGCCGGACGGCCCTGGATGTAGGAGATGCCGAGGTCAAACCTGAGCAGGTTCGAGATGAAGATCGCCAGTTGTTCCGGGAGCGACCGGTCAAGCCCGAACTTGGCCTGCATCTCCGCGTAGTACGCGGCATCCCCACTGTCGCCCGCGAGCGCCAGGATCGGGTCGCCAGGCGCCAGGTGGACAAGCAGGAATGCGATGACGAGGATCCCGATGACGGCCGGCGGTACCTGCAGGAGGCGTCTGGCAAGGTACCGACCGGTCACGGCGCGGAGGCTGCGAGAGTCAGGGCGCGCAGGTCGCGGCCGAGGCGAACTGCGCGTAGGGGGTGAACCCCGTGCACGGCAGCCGATAACCCCGAACGCCGGAGGTTTCGACCAGCCAGACATAGGGCTGCGCGGCGACCACCGTCTCCTGGATCTTGCGATAGATCACGCCGCGCGCGGCCGGATCTACGGTCTGCTGCGCGTCATCGAACAGGGCGTCAACCGTCGGATCGCTGTAGGCGGCAGCGTTCGAGAACGGGACCTTGCCGATCTGCGACGAGTGGAACATGCGCCGGACACCGATCTCGGGATCCGGTCCGTTGCAGTACGAGATGATGTTCGTGTCGAAATCGCGAGCGGTGAAGACGGTCTCGGCGAAGACTGGCGGATCGAGCGGCACGAGCACCAGTTCGATGCCGACCGCCGCGAGCTCGGCCCGCAGCAGCTCGCCGTATCGACCGAACGATGGGAAGTGCAGGAATTCGAGGGTCAGCGGCGTCCCGTCCGTGACCCCTTCCACGCCGGAGGCCGTACGCGTCCCGCCATCGCCGGCCACCCACCCGGCGTCGTCGAGGAGCGCCGCGGCGGCGGCCACATCGAAGGCTGGCATCGTCAGGCCCGCGGCATGCGCCCAGGGGATCCCGCTGGAGATCGGGGCCGCCGCGACGCGACCCTGGCCGAACAGGATCTTGTCGACATATTGTTGACGATCGATAGCTCGGGCGATGGCCTGGCGGACGCGAAGGTCCTTGAGGATCGGCTTCTCGAGGTTGAATGAGACGGTCATGATGCAGTTCGAGCCGCCGGGATTCCTGTCCGTCCGCAAGAGCTCGATGTTCGGGTCCGCATCGAGGCGGCTCTCGTCCGGCCCAGGAATGTTCCAGACCCAGTCGACCTCGCCAGCCTCGAGTGCGATGATCTGGGTACCCGTCTCGGGGATGATCCGCATGACGACCTCATCGAGCACGGGCTGGTTCTCTGCCCAATAGGACTCGTTCCGCTTCAGCTTGATCTCCGAGTCCGGCGTATATGAAACGAACGAGAACGGACCGGTCCCGACTGGCGTCATGTTCGCGGGATTCTCGGCCGGGTCCGAACCCGCATAGATGTGCATCGGGACCATCGGCGCCTCGGTCACGTCGAGCTGCTGGAGTAGCGGCGCGTACGGCTGCTTGAACCGAAAGATCACCGTCTGGGCGTCCGGCGTGTCGATTCCCGCGAGCGCCGGCCCAACCGATGCCCGGGTCCTGGAGTGGAGCTTGAGCAGGACCTCTTCGAACGTGAATTTGACGTCAGCCGACGTGAACGGTGTCCCATCGTGCCAGACCACGCCCTCGCGAAGCGTGAACGTGTACTTGGCCCCGTCCTCCTCGATCTTCCAGCTCTCCGCCAGCTCGGGGATCGGCGACAGGGTGTCGTCAAGGCCGACCAGCCCGTTGTACAGCAGCTCGGAGGCGGTGTGCGTTCCGCCACTCGTCGTGATCGCGGGATTCAGGTGGCCTGGGTCGGCCCCGATGGCCACGACCAGCGTGCCACCACCACCCCCGGTCGCTGCCGACGCTGGGGGCGCCGATGGCGCAGCCGCTGAGGTCGATGGTGCCGGCGCTGCGGCTGGTGTACACGCAGTCGCCACCAGGACAAACAGGCTCACGAGAACAACGAGTCGACGCATGATGGTCATCCTTGGACGGGTGGGACACTTGGTCCAGAGAAACGGCACCGTACCGCGACGAATCGACGAGCGCTAAGTGCTTCTTACCCCTATTGGCTCGGCGGACCGCATGTACGGCGACGCCGGGCCCGGCTCAATCCGTGGTCAGGGTCTCCCCGATGCCGTCCCGCCACGAGCCTTCCGCGATGAACTCGAGGAACGCCTGGCCGACCGGGCTGAGCCCCCGATCGCGCCGATGGACGAGGTGCCACTGGCGGCGCAGCGGAAAGCCGACGACCGGAAGCTCGACGACGAGCCCAAGCTGGAGCTCCAGCGACACCGCGTAGCGCGACAGGATGGACACACCCAGACCGCGGGCGACCGCACGCTTGATGGCACCGTTGCTGGCGAGCTCCATCAGGATCCGGACGGGTCGATCGGCCTGGGCGAGGGCCGCGTCGGCGGTCTCGCGCGTGCCGGACCCTGGTTCGCGAACGATGAACGGCTCGTCTGCCAGGCGATCGATCGAGACGCTGGCAGCCCCGGCCAGCGGATGACGTGGTGAGGCGATGGCGACCAGCTCATTGGGCAGGAACGGCTGCACCACGAGCGGGATCGCCGGATGCTCCCATAGGTGACCGATGACGCCGAAGTCCGCCGTCTCGGCCTCGAACCTCCGGAACAGCTGGTCGCGGTTGCCGACATCCAGGCGAACCTCGATCGCCGGATGCGCCTCCTTGAACGCGCCCAAAACGTCCGGCAGGACGTAGATGCCAACGGTCGTGTCGCCGAACACGCGGAGCGTCCCACGACGAAGGCCGAGAAGCTCATCGATCGCCCGGCCGGCGGCCTGACATTCGGCCAGGATCCGGTCGGCGTGGTCGCGCAACAGCTCACCCGCCGGGGTCAGCTGGGTGCGCCGAACGGCGGCCTCGAACAAGGGCGTGCCCAGGGCGCGGGCGAGACCCTTCATCTGATGCGACACGGCCGGCTGGCTGAGGTGCAGATCCTCCGCCGCGCGGGTGAAGCTGCGCCGATCGGCGACGGTCTTGAACACGCGCAACTGGTGGATCGTCACGCGGGATTCGAGGAGGACCTCGAGGCTGGCCAGGTCACGCAGGTCCGGACGATCAGTCATTCGGTCCCTTGATGGACGTCATGCGTGGAATGTATTGGACCGCATGACGATCCGCAATCTACCGTTCTGGTCAACCGACGGTTCTTCGAAGCCGCGGCAGGTTCTGGCACGGTACGTGTCTCATCGAGCGGCTGGCGCATCCCCGCAGCAACTTGATCGACGCGCTGCCGTATCCGTCCCGTCGTGGCTTCGAGGATGTCGGTCGTTCCACGCTGTACCATCCGGCCCATGCCGGACCTCATCCTGATCCTCGTCGTCATCCTGATCCTCGTCATCGTGTGGCGCGGGCCCAAGACCTTGCCGCAACTCGGGAACGCTCTCGGTCGTGGCGTGCGCGAGGCCAAGGAGGAGGCCACCAAGGCGCAGGCCGAGATCCAGGCACGCGCATCGGGCGAGCCCATCCCGCCCTCGGACGAGCCCATCCCGCCGTCGGACGAGCCGACTCCGCCCGGCCCCGACCGCCCGGCCTCCTGATCCGCCGACCACCGGCGTCCGCCGATGACCCCCGATGACCTGGCGTCCCTGACCCACAGACCCGGACCGGGTCGACACCTCTCC
>JANOIS010000147.1:0-3871 GCA_031407755.1 Chloroflexota bacterium
CTGGTCGTGGGCCGCGGCGATCAGGCTGAGCATGCGCTCGGTCGAACTCCGGCCCCGACTGGCGCCCGCGGCCGGCTCGAAGGTCCCCGAAGCGCACTACAGGACCGCGACAGCGTTCCGCAGTGCATCGGTCACGGCATGAGCGATACCGGGTGACGCTTGACGGTGGCTGGCCGAGTGCCGACAAGTGTCACTGCGTCAATCACAGAACCGCCGGCGCTGACGTAGGCGGCGAGCACGTCCATCTGACGCTGGGTGGCGGGCCCGGCAAGGGAGCCGCGCAGGTGCCCGTCCCTCATGCCAGTCGTGCGGCCGCGGCGAGCCACTCATCGCGGCCCTCGATCGGCATTCGATAGGTTGTAATCGCGCGTCCAACACCTGTCGGGCGCGCCATAACAGCCTCTGGCAGCGCGAGCGCGAGTCCGTGCCGGTACGCGGCCGGTGTGAGGCGCAGGCCAACGAAGCGCGACCCTCGCTTGCCGTGCTACGCCTGCGGGTAAGTCTCGGGCGAGTGGGAAGCGGAGCAAGGCTGATGCTCGTCCGGCAGGTATATCCTGCCGATGACGTCAGTCGTACCCCTGATCGGAGGACGGAGTGTCGTGGAGTCGGCGATGTCGGATCTCGGACCGTTCACCGAGCCGTCGCACTTCATCCTCGTCTGGCTGAGCGAATGCCCCAAGCATGGTCACGCGATCACGACCGACGTCGAGGCGATGACCGGCAAGCCTATGGGCCCGGGCTCCCTCCACGGCGGACTCGCTCGGCTGGGCCACGCGGTCTGATCGAGGCGCTCAAACCCGACGATCGCCGCCGTCCATACGAGCGCACCGACCGGGCGACGACCTTGGAGACACAGGTCGAGGCCATCCCGAGGCCCCGGAAGCCGGTCTGCACGAAGCTGTCATGGCGCTCGGCATGAGCGAGGTTCGCTTCTCGGCTGTCATTCCGTTCCCGGTTGAGCGAGTGTGGGGCCTGATGATCCAGCCGGAGCGGATGGCGGAATGGAATACCGAGATCCCGGAGGTTCGCGACGTCACCGGGCCGATGGACCGAGTCGGGGGAGGGTACCGACAGGTCTGGCGCTTCGGTGGCCGCCGGATGGTCTCCAAAGGGCTCTGGCAGGTCACCGCGGTCGAGCCTCTTCGGCACCGCGAGTTCCGCGGCCTCACACCCATGGGGCCGATGGTCGGCCGCGACTGGTTCGAGCCGATCGAGGAAGGCACGCGGCTCACGATCCAGGTTGAGTACACGCCTCCCTGGGGCCCGCTCGGCCGATTGCTCGACCCGATCCTTCGAGCGATGTTCCGGCGAACGGTCACCCGCAATGGACGGGCCCTTACGGCCCTGCTCGCCGATGAGGATAGGGGGACGCCATGAGCGGCATCGTCCGGTTCTATCCGCGCGCATGGCGCGATGATTGCGATTGCGAGCTGCCTGCGCCGTCAGGATCGGCTCGGCGCTCAGCTTCGTCGGCCTCGCGATGATCAGGACCAGAGAGAGGGAGGACCAATCCAATGGCAGCACCCGAGATCGACCGGGACTCATGGACCCTGGGGGACCTGGGTGCCCCGCACCGTCGCGATCGTCGGCGGCGTCGGCTTCATCGCGCTCGGGGTGTGGGCGATGGTCGGTCCGCGTTCCTTCTTCGCGGCGCTTGCCACGTTCGAGCCGTACAACCAGCATTTCTTGCAGGACGTCGGCGCGTTCCAGATCGGGCTGGGAGTGGTGCTTCTTCTGGCTGCCGTGCCCGTTCGTGCCGACGGGCTGACGGTTGCGCTCGTCGGGGTTGGCGTGGGGGCGGCTCTCCATACCCTGTCCCACGTCGTCGGCCGTGACCTCGGTGGGACTCCCGAGAGGGACATCCCGGCCCTTTGCCGGGATGTCAGTCCTTCTTCTGGCAGCAGGTGCGTTCCGCTGGAGACACACGGGCGGCTGGGCCCGCTGACATCGCTCTCCCGAGGCCGCACGATCCAAGGTCGGGCTAGACGGATGGGCCTAGTCAAGAGTTGGGCCGTCAGGAAAGAGCGGTGATGAAGAAGTCCCTTCAAGTATTTCTTGGCCTGTTCGGCATAGCGGCAATCTTCATTGCGTCGCTGCACATCGTCCTTGGCCCCTCAGCAATACCGGGGTCTATTCCTGTCAATGCCACGATGGACAGTGAAGATCGCATTTACGCCACGTTATTTGCGGCTTACGGGGTGGCTCTTCTCTGGTGCATCAAAGACATCGAACGTAAAAGCACGGTTGTCTATTTTCTGGCGCTCACGTTTTTTATTGGTGGGTTGGCGCGCCTCGTTTCAATGGCCGCAGTTGGTCCTCCAGATACCTTTTTCAATGTAGTCGGAGCCCGATGCTATGGACATGTCAGCGGCTACGGTTTGGGTTCCAGGCAGATCGGACTCTGCGGACTGATCGTCGTGGAGCCCGGCGAGCCCGCGGCGAGCAGCACCCGGACGAACGTGACCACATCATTTGCCGCACGAGACACATCTGAGACCCCGTTCGCGACGGGCGAGATCAGAAGGACCGCGGCCACGAGTAGGCCGACGACAGTGCGACGGCGTCTCGGCCCGCGATGGGTTGGCACCAGGAGACCGGAACCTCGCCGGGCCCAACCCGTCGGAAGGGCGCTCGAGGCGTCTGTCCGGTGATCGGCGGCGGGGGAATCAAAAAGCCCGGCGCCTTTCGGGTCGGGCCAGTTCGTCGGTTGTGCGGGGCGCGCTCTCATCCGGACGGTCCTCCATCGGGGGAATCACAAGACCCCCGACCGGCGGTCGAGGGTCTGGGTGGAGGACGGAGCCCGTGGGCTCTACGTCCTCCTACTAGAGAGCTGGTGTGTGGGCCGGTTTATAACCAGCTTCAGCTTCTGCGGCGACGGCCACCCTGTGGCTTTGGGACCGCGGTCCAGTGGTACGGCCGTCCTGTCGCATCGATATAGATCTCGTCGACACGGGCTCGCAGCTTCTTCTCGCGCTTGGAAACGGCCACCTGGCTGATTGCGAGCCGCTGGGCCACCTCGCGCTGCAGTACGCCATGGTCGAGCCATTCCCACAGCTGGAACTCGTCATCCGTCAGATGCGAACGCAGGATGTCGCCTGGGGCCAACGACCGAGTCGGCGAACCTGATCGCGGCGGAGATGCCGCCGATTGAGGTTGGTCGACTGACTGGGGATGCCAGCCGTCGGGAGGGAAACCGCGCACCTCCATCTCATCGTTAAGGTCCCAAAGCTCCTGCCCCAGAGCGCCCAATCGAACCTGCATCTCATCAATCGATAGGTCCGTCGGTTCGAAGATCGTCGTGCTGCGCGCACGGTCCAATGTATCCTCGATCTCGGCGATTTCTGTGGAGATGGCGTGGGCGCGCGTCCAGATCGCCTCGATCCGTACATCGGGGTCCGAAGCCGAGCCATCATCCTCGTCTCCGAGTGGCTCCGCGGTGTACGCGTCTTCCTCCTCGGGGTCCCAGAGCCGCTCCGACTCATCGCCCGTCAGGTAGCCTCCCGAGGAGTCGCGGGTTCTTGTCATGGCATCCCGATACTAGCGACGCAGCCCCTGTACTCAACTCAACCATATGCAGTGGGGGGCGAATGCAAAACGGGCCTCCAGTGCCGTAAGCAGAATCCTCGCCTCGGACGGTTACAGCGTGTGGGCGAACATTTCGTCCTTGGCCTCGCGTACTCGACCCTGGAGATCCATCGGGCTTAGCTTCCAGCGCTTGCGCGGATCGTCGATCTGCCGTCGCCACACGCCACCGGCGCGGCGGTCAAGGACAGGACGACTCCGCTACTCTCCATGTATGACCGCACGGACCGCACGGACCCGGCGCCCCGCCATAGGGCTCGACGCCAGCGCCCAACTCGAAGCGGTGCGT
>JANOIS010000157.1:0-1571 GCA_031407755.1 Chloroflexota bacterium
CAACGCTGCAACAGCTCTCGCAGCTCGTGGCGGGCGTCGTGGACGGCATCGAAAAGATGTACCGCGCCGGGCGCTAGCGTCCTATTCACCGGGGATCTCCCGGCGTTCCGAACGCCCGTTCGGTTGAAATTGAGCCACTACCCGGTCAGCCCTGTCCTTGACATACTCAGGACATTGAGTAGTTTTACTCACCGTGTCGAGTAAATCGCACGGTTCCGCCACCGAACTCCCGTCATTCCGTCGCGCCCGATTCGGGACGCTCCTGACGCGCGTCCAGGAACCGCGTCGCCACATCCACGTCGTCGCGGGGCCGCGCCAGGTTGGCAAGACCACCCTGGTGTGCGGCAGGTAGCGGCCGAAGCCGCCCTCGAAGTCCATCTGGCGAGCGCCGACGATCCAGGCATCCAGGACCGGGCGTGGCTCCAGGCGCAGTGGGAAGCGGGGCGCATCCTGGCGCGGTCTGACGGCGGGCGCGCGCTGCTGATCCTCGATGAGATCCAGAAGATCGGTTCCTGGTCCGAGATCGTCAAGCGGTTGTGGGACGAGGACGAAGGCACAGGGCTGGACCTCCGCGTGGTCATCCTTGGATCGGCGCCACTGCTAGTCGCGCGCGGCCTGACCGAAAGCCTGGCCGGTCGATTCGAGCTCATCCGGCTCGGTCATTGGTCGTTTGCTGAGATGACCTCGGCGTTCGGCTGGGACCTGGAACGGTTCCTGTTCTTCGGTGGGTACCCCGGAGCCGCGCCGCTCATCGATGATGTCGCTCGCTGGCGAGGCTACATCCGCGACTCGCTCATCGAGACGACCCTTTCGCGGGACATCATGCTGCTGACCCGGGTCGATAAGCCGGCCCCCTCCGCCATTTGTTCCGCGTGGGCTGCGACTATTCCGGCCAGGCGGTGTCGTACCAGAAGCTGGTCGGACAGCTCGCCGACGCTGGCAACACCACGACCCTGGCTCACTATCTCCGGCTCCTCAGCGGCTCGGGTCTCTTGACAGGCCTCGACAAGTTCGCCGGATCGAAGGTGCGTTAGCGTGGCTCAAGCCCGAAGCTGCTCGCGCTTGACACCGGCCTGATGACGGCCATGTCGACACTGGAGCCGGACGACGCCCGATCGGATCGCACGTTCCGCGGTCGGCTCGTCGAGACGGCCGTCGGCGCCCACCTTGTCGCGACGGCCGGCCTCGACATCGACGTCACCTGGTGGCGGGTCGGCGACCGGGAGGTCGACTTCGTCCTGGCGCGAGGCCCCGCGATCGTGGCCATCGAGGTCTCGAGTGGCCCGGAGAAGTCCGACCTGGGCGGCCTCGCGGCGTTTACCAAGGCCTACCCGACGGCGCGCACGCTGCGGATCGGCGGCCAGGGCCTGGCGCTCGAGACGGCCCTGTCTACGCCAGCCGATGCATTACCCGGCTAACGAGGTCGGGCGACCCGGGTGCTCTTGTCATGCATCGCAGGAGAATGCATCCTCATTCGGTGAGATATGCAGTCGGCACCTCCGTCGGCGAGCGCGGCCGGATCACGATCCAGCGCGACATCCGCCGCGAGCTGGACATCCAGCCGAAGGATG
>JANOIS010000175.1:0-4272 GCA_031407755.1 Chloroflexota bacterium
CAACGCTCGGACGACGTCGAACACGTTCGTGAAGCAGCGGGTCTGCGAACCATCGCCGAAGACGGTCATCGGTTCGCCCGACAGGGCCTGCTGGACCAGCCGCGGGACGACCATCCCGTACGAGCCGCTCTGGCGCGGACCTGTCGTGTTGAACAGACGAACGATGGTGACCTGCAGGCCGTGCTCGCGCGCATAGGCAAGGGCCATGATCTCGTCGGTAGCCTTGGACAGCGCGTAGAGCCAGCGGCTGAAGGACGTCGGTCCAAAGACGGAATCATCCGTCTCGCGCAGGGCGTCCGCGTCGTTCTTGCCGTAGACCTCACTGGTGGAGGTGAAGACCGTACGTATGCCATCGCGGGCCGCGCGCTTGAACACGGTATCGCTCGCTGCGAGATTGGTATGCAACGCATCGAGCGGACGCTTGAGCACCTCGAACACCCCGACCGCTGCGGCGAGGTGGAAGATCAGGTCGATTCCCCCGTCCATCGCTGCATCGATGATCCCCTCGTCCTCGACCCGGCCGACCACCACCCGCGGACGGACGGTCACGTGGTGGGCGAGGTTGCCAAGGCTCCCCGTCGAGAGGTCATCGACAACGACGACCTCGTGACCCAAGGCGAGGTAGTGGTCGACGAGGTGCGAACCGATGAATCCGGCGCCACCCGTGATGAGGACTCGCATCAGCGTGGCTCAGCCTCTCCGATCAGTCCGTAGCTTCGCGCCGCGGACAGGTGGGCCGCGGGACCAGGGCGCGAGAGTACCATCGCGCAGCCCTGATCCTCCCATCGCCGGTGATCGGGAAACGCCTCGGCGGTCAACGAGGGGCTCCGATCTGCGGGGTGGCATGGACGATCCAGGCCTCGATGGACAGGATGGTGAACGCAGCGGCCCCGGCCAGCGCGACAAGCCCGAGGGCATCTGGATCGACCGAGATGCCGATGAGCACAAGGGTCTGAAGGGCCACCGACAGCGCGGTGAGAAGCAGGACCATCCCGCCGTTGCTCGCGCCGAGGGCGACAAGCCGGTGCGAGGTGTGATCGACACCGCCCTTGAACGGTGACACGCCGCGCCGGATCCTGGTCAGCGTGACCATCGTGGCATCACCCAGCTGGACCGCGACCGAAACCACTGCAACCGTGATCGCCGCCCAGGTGGACGCCGCCGGTGTTTCGAGGCTATCCCGCACGAGCAGCAATCCGGTGACCGCGACCGCGAAACCAAGCGACAGGCTTCCGGTGTCGCCCATGAAGGTCCGCGCCACGGGCCTGTTGTGCACCAGGAAGCCCAGGCATGAGCCCGTCACGGCCAGTCCGACCGCCACCGCCGGTTCATGAAGGCTGAGGATCACGACCGCAGCGGTCAGACCCACCGTGCTTGCCGCAGACAGAGATGCGGCCAGGCCATCGGCATTGTCGACGAGGTTCGTGGCGTTCACGACGACCGGGACTGCGACACCAGCGAAGAGCGTCATCGCCAACCGCACGGGTCCATCCAGGCCTTCGCCAAGCACCCACCCGACCCCGGCACCTACGATGATCTGGGCTGCGAGCCTGGCGGCAGGGCTGACCGTTCCCAGATCATCTCGGAGGCCGACCACCAGCATCGCGGCAATTCCCAACGTGATGGCGATCGTGTCCGTCATCGGGAGGTCGCTGATCATGACGCCCGCCAGGATCCCCGCTGCGATCGCCAGCCCTCCCAGCATCGGTACCGTCCGGGTGCTCCACCGATCGCCGCGGGGGTGCACGACCGCGCCGACACGTTCGGCCAGGCGCGAGGCCAGAGGGACCGCAAGCACCGTCAAAACGAAGGCCAGCAATGCGACAGGGATCAGGTTGGTGATCACCGGTGGCGGAGCAGTTCGCGGTAGGTCGCATCAAGGTCATCCACCAACCGGGTGGCGCTCCAGGCCTCGGATCTGACGCGCGCCTCGACGCCCAGGCGCATCCGGAGCACTGGGTCCTTCAGCAGCTGGACCATTCGGTTCGTGAGCTCGACTTGATCCTCGCGGGCTACCACGAAGCCACTGACTCCGTGCTCGATGATGTCGGCGACACCGCCGACATCGGTCGCGACGACCGCCCGCGACGAGGCCGCTGCCTCGATGACGGCCAGGGGCGTACCTTCACGATCCGACGAGAGGGCCACGATGTCCGCCGCCGCATACCATGACGGCGTGTCGGTCGACCAACCTGCGAATCGTACCTGTGGACCGATTCCGAGCTCGTCGGCGAGCGCCTCCAGCGATGGGCGCTCGGTTCCATCACCGACCACGACAAGTCTCGCGGCCGGAACCAACTCGAGCGCCGCGGCGAACGAACGAACGAGCCGATCCAGCCGTTTGATCGGGACGAGACGACCTATCGAAAGGACGATCGGGTCGCCCGGATCGAGGCCCAGCCGGCGACGTGCGACCGAACGATCCTCATCACCGAAACGCCCAAGATCCACTCCCAGCGGTACGACCCTGATCCGTCCCGGCGGGCAGATCCGCTCAGCGAGCAGCTCCTGACGCTGGCGTTCGCTCAGGGCGAGTACAGCGTCGGTCCGATGTCCCAGTGTGCGCTCGATCATCCGGATGCCAGCACTCGCCCGACGTCCGAAGTAGTCGGCGAACACGGTGCCATGGAACGTATGGACGCGGACCGCCCGGCGGGCGGCCAGCATCGCCGCCGTTCGACCAAGCAGACCAGCCTTCGACAAGTGGGTGTGAACGAGGTCCGGACGATACGACCGGACGATGGAGACGAGTTCCAGCAGCGCGCGCGCGTCCTCGCCGGGCCGGATGGGGCGAGCCAGGCTCTCGATTCGGCGGTGCGGGACGGAGGCATCGCCGATGTCGATCTCGGCCTCGTCTGGCTCGACTCGCCCGTGCACCAGCAACGTCTCCCACCCCAATGCGCGGAGGCCTTCGTCTGCGAGCATGACGTGGGTGGCGGGCCCACCGACATTCAGGCGCGTGATGACCCGCAGGATTTTCGGCCTCAGCACGACGAGACGACCCGATCGCTCACTACCGGACACCGACGCGCACGATGACCAGCGCGCCGACGTCCGGTCGCTCAGCCACGGCGGAGTCCCTTTACCTCGGCGAGTGCCGTGTACAACGCGGCCGTCTCATCCACAAATCGATCCATACCGAACTCCGCGATGGCATGGTCGCGCGCTGCGCTTCCGAGACGGTCGCGAAGGTCCGGGTCGCAGATCAGATCCAGCAACGCAGCCTCGAAACGATCACGGTCGCCGATGGGCACGAGCAGCCCGGTCCGACCGTTGATGACGATCTCTGGCGTGCCCCCCGCGGCGGTCGCCACGATCGCCCGACCGGCCGCCGCGCCCTCCAGAACTGCGTTGGGCAGGCCTTCGGCGACACTGGCCTGGGCCACGACGTCGAAGGCTCCGTACAACGCCCGCGCGTCGGGCTCGGGGCCGTGGAGTGCAACGACCGACTCCAGGCCAAGCGACGCCACGAGCGGCTGGAGGACGGGTAGCTGTTCGTCGCCGACCAAGACATATCGAGCGTTCGGCGATCGCGTCCGCAGTGCGCCGGCGACTTCGATGAGGTGCTCCAGCCCTTTGCCGGGTCGATAGTTCGCGACGCAACCCACCACCACGTGGCCAGGCTTGAAGCCCCATCGAGCGCGAAGCTCCGCCCGATGCTCTGGTGACATCGGTGGCGGTATCTCCACGCCATTGCGAATGATCCGGATGCTGTCGGCGTCGATCCCCTCACGCCGCACGACATCGTCCAGGACGTAGCGCGAGTTCGCGACGATCGCGTCTGACGCGCGCCGGGCGATCCCATCCACCAACCGCTGCGTGAGTCCGAAACGTTCCTTGAAGTCGCTCAGGCTGCGCCGACCCGCCACGAGCACCGGCACGCCGGCGAACGGCTTCATCACGGCTGCCAGTCCGTACCCGTGGAACAGCCAGGCATCCACGATGTCGAAGCGCTCTCGACGGCACCACCAGGCGTACTTGGCGGCCTTGCCGAACACGCGAACGGCGAAGATGGGAAACGGTGTCTCTCGTTGGCGGCTCGCCCCGAGCGCCATGGTCCGGACCCCCCACGACTCCACGACATCGGCGTGCGGCCCCCGTTTGCCGATGATGAGAAAGGTGACCTCGAAGCGGTCCTTGGGTAGACGCCTGGCGAGTTCCATCATCTGGCGCTCGCTACCGCCCAGGATCAGGGACGTGACAAAGGCGACACGAAGCGGCCCCGAACGACGGCTCATGCGGCCGACCGGGACGGAAACGGCAGGTACCGGC
>JANOIS010000176.1:0-3861 GCA_031407755.1 Chloroflexota bacterium
CAACGCTCGGACGACGTCGAACACGTTCGTGAAGCAGCGGGTCTGCGAACCATCGCCGAAGACGGTCATCGGTTCGCCCGACAGGGCCTGCTGGACCAGCCGCGGGACGACCATCCCGTACGAGCCGCTCTGGCGCGGACCGGTCGTGTTGAACAGGCGAACGATGGTGACCCGCAGACCGTGCTCACGCGCGTAGGCAAGGGCCATGATCTCGTCGGTAGCCTTGGAAAGCGCGTAGAGCCAGCGGCTGAACGAGGTGGGTCCAAAGACCGAATCATCCGTCTCGCGCAGGGCGTCTGCGTCGTTCTTGCCGTAGACCTCACTGGTCGAGGTGAAGACCGTACGTATACCATCGCGGGCCGCGCGCTTGAACACGGTATCGCTCGCCGCGAGATTGGTATGCAACGCATCGAGCGGGCGCTTGAGCACCTCGAACACCCCGACCGCTGCGGCGAGGTGGAAGACCAGGTCGATTCCTCCGTCCATCGCTGCATCGATGATCCCCTCATCCTCTACCCGACCGACGACCACCCGTGGACGGCTGGTCACGTGGTGGGCGAGGTTGCCGAGGCTCCCCGTGGAGAGGTCATCGACAACGACGACCTCGTGACCCAGGGCGAGGTAGTGGTCGACGAGGTGCGAACCGATGAATCCGGCGCCACCCGTGATGAGGACTCGCATCAGCGTCGGTCCACCGGCTCCCCGAGTCCGATCCGCAGACCGACAAGGGGAGTCACTTCGCTGTCACGCGGACGTCGGGTTTGGCTTGGTCTCGGCTGGTAAGGCGGAAGCGGAGGAGCCAGCCGCGGGCCGCCAGTGCCGCCAAGCCTGCGACGGTGATCAAGGCCACTCCGACGACCGGCGGAAGGCTCGGGAGCAGTGCAGCACCACCCCAGGCGACGGCGGCGACGATCACGGTCAGCGCCGCCACTCCGGTCTTGCTGAGGCCGGCCTTCTGGAGACGGAGCGCGTAACTGTCCGGCCCGCCGATCCACCAGGGACGGCCCTCGATCATGCGCGTGGTTGACTGGAAGACAAGATCGAACAGCGGGACCGCGAGGAACAAGCCGAGCATCGGCAGGAACGGCCACCACGTCGTCTCGACCCGCGCGGTCAAGGCGAAAGCGGCCAGCATGAAGCCAAGGAATAGGCTCCCGGCGTCGCCCATGAAGATCCGTGCTGGCGGATGATTCCAAGCCAGGAATCCGATGCATGCGCCGGCCACGGCGAGGGCCGCCATGGGGTAGGCACCAAGTGCGAGGGCGAACAGCGCCGCAGTGGTGGCGGCCAGCGTCCCGGCCAGCCCGTCCGACACATCGATGAAATTCACCGCGTTGACGACAGTTACGATCCACAGGCACGCGATCGCGGTGTCGATGAGCGGGTTGCCGGCGATGGCCGGCGTCAGCCCACCGACCGCTATGGCTGCGCCGGCCGACCCCGTCTGCAGCACTATCTTGGACGCCGCGCCGAACGCAAGGAGATCGTCGGCCAGTCCCACCCCCAGGAACAGGAGGCCGCCGACGAGCAGACCTGTTGGCACCGTAGTCCCGACAGGGCCCGTGAGGCCGATGAGCGATGGGACGAGCAGCGCCCCGTAGACGCCCACGGCGATCCCCAGCCCACCGAGATAGGGGATCGAGGTCGTGTGATCAGCGACGATCGGGTTCGGGGCGTTGACGATCCCGAACCGGAGCGCGAACGCGCGCGCTACTGCAGTAGCCATGAAGCCCGCCGTGACCGCGATGCCGATCGTGAGGAGTTCCACGCTCACCAACATGTTCGCCCTCCCCGATCGATCCGTAGCCGTCGAGCCGATGACCGTCGATCGGGGAAATTCCCCGGACACGGAGAGTACCATCAGGGACCGCCGATTCTCCCATGCGCAGGCCGGTCCGCAGGGTCGCAGGGCCTTCAGCCCCGGATTCCGTTGCGCTCCGGCAACTCGGGAAGGATGCTCCGATAGAGTCGGTCCAGGTCGTCCACAAGCCGCTCAGCGGCGAACCGGGCGACCGCGCTCGACGCTGCGGCACCCATGGCTACCCGGGTTGCCGGATCGGCGAGCAGTTCTCTTAATCTGATCGCCAGGCGATCGGGGTCGCCCAGCGGGACGACCCAGCCGGTGACGCCATCGACCACGACATCGCGTACCCCCCCCACGTCCGTCGCCAGCACGGGCCGACCGGCGGCGCCGGCCTCGATAAGGGAGAGCGGCGTCCCCTCGCGCTCCGAGGTCAACGCGACGAGGTCGGCTGCCGCGTACCAGGACGGCGCATCGGATGACCAACCGACGAACTTGACCGCCGAGGTGATGCCGTGGGCGGCGGCCAGACCTTCCAGCTCGGGCCGCCTCGCGCCGTCGCCGACGATGTACAGACGTGAGTCCGGATTGGAGGAGCGCGCGGCAGCGAAGGCATCGATCAGCCGGTCGACCCGCTTGATCGGTGCCAGCCGCCCCAGCCAGACGACGGCAACGACGTCCGCGGGTACCCCGAGCCTACGTCGCGCCTCGACGCGGTCGAGTCCGGCGAAGCGGGCCAGATCCAGGCCCAACGGGACGACCGAGATTCGATCGACAGGCGCGATTTGATGGTCGATGAGCTCGGCACGCTGCAGATCGCTGAGCGCGATGATCTGGTGCGTGTGGTGCCCAAGGAACTGCTCGGCCCGAACGATCGCGTTGGTCGTCCTGGATCCGAAGTAGCCTCCGAAGATCGTCCCGTGAAAAGTGTGAATACGTCGCACATTAGGTGCCGTGAGCATCGCCGCCGAGCGGACCAACAAGCCGGCCTTGGACTGGTGGGTGTGGACGATGTCGGGTTGGTAGCGGCGGATGATCCGGACCAACGAAGCGAAGCTTTGGGCGTCGGCTATGGGTCGGATCGCTCGTCGCATGGTTGCGACGCGTAGAGTCGGGATGCCGAGGTCGTCGAGCCCGATCTCGGCCTCGTCGGGTTCGACCGTGCCATGCACCAGCAGGGTCTGCCAGCCCCGGGCTTGGAGGCCCCGGTCGGCCAGCAGAACGTGCGTGGATGGGCCGCTGACCACGAGACGGGTGATGACGCGCAGCACGCGGGGTCGCCCATCTCCAGCCCGACGTCGCCGAGTCGCAGACACTAGCGTATGCCCTCGCGCAGTCGCGCCGAGAGGTAGCCCCAAAATGTGGGGACCGTACGCAGTCGGGACGGCAGGCGCGGCGGGTTGGTCATCGCACGAGCGATCCGGCGCAGACGCAGTGGCTCCAGGTGCTGGCGCCGTGGCGCGAAGCCGCGAAGGAACACGCTGGCCGGAATGTCATACAACCCGGATGGCTGACGGACCTCGTGCCATGCGGTCACGTGGATCGCACCCGGACCTACGTACTCGTGCAACAACCGGGCGCCGCGTTGCACCCGGGTCATCGCGGCCCCAGGGGCGGGTCGGTACATCCAACCGGGTGGGTTTCCGCGGTAGCACTCGATCCCCGCGGCACGAAGGGCGCCTGCATATGCCGCGTTGATCTGGTTGCGCGGCACGGCGATCGAGCGGAGTCGGACGCCGTTCGCATGCGAGATCGCTACGGCCGCGGCGAGATCTGCCGCGAACTGGCCTCCGTCTGCCCCGGCTCCAGGCAATAGAAGTGGGAGAAGTTATGCGTACCGATCTCCTGCCCTCGGCGCGCCAGGATCGCTGCCACCAGCGACGGCGCGAAGGGCAGCGGGTCGTCGCGCTCGTCGTTACCGACTGGCTCGCCGTATGGGTCGAGGAGCGCGTCGTCGTACGTCGGACGGACGTTGGGGCCGAACGCTTGCTGCTCCTCGCGCGAGCGCGCGAACAACAAGCCGACCGTCGCCCACGTCGCCGCCACGTCGAACGCCTCGA
>JANOIS010000185.1:0-32867 GCA_031407755.1 Chloroflexota bacterium
TGTATGACGAGACGTGCCTGGCCCTGTGTGAAGGCCAGTACATCGATATCGCCACGAGCGCCGCGGACGGGCTCATGTCCGTGGACGCCTATCTGGACATGATCGGACGCAAGACCGCGGCGCTCATCGCCGCGTCGATCGAGGCCGGGGCCCTCCTGGCCACGGACGATGAGGACGTCATCGCGCGGTACCGCGGGTTCGGCTGGGCGCTGGGGCTGGCCTTCCAGATCAACGACGACCTGCTGGGCATCTGGGGCGCCGAGCAGGCGACCGGCAAGGCACCCTCGGACGTCGCCCACAAGAAGAAGACGCTGCCGGTCATCTATGCAGCCGAACACGCCGGACCCGACGACCGCGCGCGCCTGCTCGAGCTGTACGCAGCTCCGGAACCGACCCAGGCCGAGCTGGCCGAGATCGTAGCGATCCTGGAGCGCGTCGGCGCCCGCGAATACACCCGCAACGAGGCCCGCCGATACCGGGATGAGGCGCTCGCCGAGCTTGATGCCGCGGGGGTCGTGGCTCCGGCCGCTCGGGCCCGCCTCGAGCAGATCATCGTCGGGGTCATCTCCGCCTGACGGCGCGGCCGCCACATCCACCCAGGCCTGCCCGTCGGATGGCCAGGAAGGGGTGGAACCACATGCGTCACTCGCCGAGGTCGAGATCCGGCCGGTCGCGACGCGCCCACCGGCCTCCGACTGTACCGCTGACGACTGGGCCCCCGCGGGTCTCGATCCATCCATGATCGTCGCGGACACGCCCATCCGGTTCCAGTACCAAAGCGGCGGCTCCCGCGACGGGGGCACGGTCTGGGCCGATTCGGTGCCAGGTCCGACGATCCGCTTCGACGTCGGCGAGCACCAGGTCGTTGAGGCGCCGGCCGGGATCATCGCCCGACTGGAGCTCGGCGCATCGGTACGCTCGCCGCCGGCAGGCTCGAGCTGTGCGAGCTCGGCGGTGACGACGACCTGGATGATGGGGCGAGTCCGGTCGCAGCCGTCGGTCTCGGGGGCGATTCCGCGGGCCACGACGTGCCGCTGCCGATGGAGCCTGGTCGCTGGCTGCTGGTCGTGCGCGCAGTGTGGCAGACCGACTGCGCCGCGGGCGAGGCTACGTGGACCTGCTCCTCGTGACCACGTAGCCCGCCCACTGCGGGTCGATGCGCCGACGGATATCGGTGGCACCGATACACGGACGGGTACGGGCGCGATACCGGGTCAGACCGGGGGCTTCGAGGCCAGATCCACACACGGATCGCGCTCCTACGCTCGTTCCGGCGGCCGCCACAGGCCCGTTGTAGCACTCGATGTCCCTGGGCTATCGGTGGTGGCGATATCGGGGAGCGGACGGGTGCGAACGCGCCGGACCCAGGCCGCCAGCACACGGCGAACCGCGCCCGCCACTCGCTCGACCTACCGATCCGCCTCATCGTCGCGCACGCCTTCCCCGCGCGAGCGAACGACCAGGACCTTGCCGACCCGGCGGCCGTCGGTCGTTTCCACGGTCAGGGTCAGACCGTCGACCGAGATCTGGTCGCCGGGCTTGGGAACGCCGCCGATCCGGTGATAGATGAGGCCACCCACGGTGTCGTACTCGTCGTCGTCCTCGAGCGCGATCGGCATATCGAACAGCTTCGAGAGGTCATCGACATCGGCCCGCCCGTCGACTCGCGCCTCGTCGTCGGACAGCTTCACGATCATCGGTTCCTCGACGTCGTACTCGTCCTGGATCTCCCCGACGATCTCCTCGAGCAGGTCCTCGATGGTGACCAGGCCAGCCGTCCCGCCGTACTCGTCGAGCACGATCGCGAGGTGGACCTTGCGCCGCTGGAGCTCGTGGAGGAGGTCGTCCACGCTCATCGACTCGGGCACGAAGACCGGGGTTCGCAGCAGCGTGCGCAGGCTCGGTGGCTCCGGGGCGCCGCTCTTGAGGAATGGCAGCAGGTCCTTGGCGTAGAGGATGCCGATGATCTCGTCGATCGTGTTTTCATAGACCGGGATCCGGGAGTGGCCCTGCTCGACGATCGTATCGATCGCGTCCTGGAACGTGGCCGCCGCGGTCAGGGTGACCATCGCGATGCGCGGCAGCATGATCTCGTGGACGCGCTGGTCGCCGAGCTCGATGACCGCATGGATCATCTGCTCCTCCTCCGCCTCGAGGATGCCCTGCTCACCACCCTGCTCGATGATCAGACGCAGCTCTTCCGAGCTGATGCGCTCGCTGGCGTCCACGTTGGCGCCAAACAGGCCGCTGACGACCTTCGTCGTCCCGGTCAACAGGGCGACGAGGGGTCGAAAGACCCGGCCCAGGATGTCCACCGGACCGCCGAACAACAACGCCACCCGCTCACTGTGGGCGAGTCCGATCTGCTTGGGGACGAGCTCGCCGAACACGATCGTGAACAGGGTCAGGATGCCGGTGACCACGAACAGGGCGATCACGCCGGCGTACGGCGCCAGCGCCGGAACATCGTCGAGGGTCTCCTCCAGCCCAGCGCTCAGACTCACCCCCGCGAAGGCTGCCGCCAGGAACCCGATGAAGGTGATGCCGATCTGGATGACCGCGAGAAAGCGTCCCGGGTCGCTCTTGAGATGGAGGATGCGTCGGGCGCCGCGCTTGCCCTCGTCGGCCATCTGGCTGACCCGGCTCTTGCGGATCGTGACCAGGGCCATCTCGGTCGCCGAGAAGAGGGCATTGAACAGGATGAGCACGACGATGATGCCGATCTCGAAAAACGGGGGGTTCACGCCGATGGGTCATCCGCTGCGGGTTTGGACCGGATCTCGCGGATCCGTGCGGGGACGCCGACGGCGAGCTTGCCCGCCGGGACGTCCTTGGTGACGACCGCGCCGGCACCGGTCCGTGCGCCCGCCCCGATCTCGCGCGGGGCGACGATCATGGTGTCGACGCCGATGAACGCGCCGTCGCCGATGGTCGTCGGGTGCTTCCGCGTCCCGTCGTAGTTGGCGGTCACGGTGCCCGCGCCGATGTTGACGCCCTGGCCGACCTCGGCGTCGCCCAGATAGCTCATGTGGTGCTGCTTGGAGCCCGCCCCGAGGCGGGTCTGCTTGAGTTCGGCGAAGTTGCCGACCTCCGCGCCGCGACCGACGACACTGCCCGGCCGCAGGTGGCTGAACGGACCGACCGATGCCTCGTCCTCGATGATGGACGATTCGACGATCGAGGCCCACACGCGCGCCCGCTCGCCGACCACGCTGTCGAAGAGCTGGCTGCCGGCCCCGATGACGGTCCCCTCCCCGACCGACGTGGCGCCACGGAGGATGACGTTGGGTTCCAGGGTGACGTCCGCCGCCAGCCGGACATCCCAGTCGAGATAGACCGTCGAGGGGTCGCGCATCGTGACCCCGTCGCGCATGTGCTGCTCGTTGCGCCGGACGCGCAGATTCCACTCGGCGGCCGCCAGCTGCGAGCGGTCGTTGATGCCATCGAATCGACCGTCGTCCTCGAACGCCACGGCGCTCACCAATCGACCATCCTCGCGGGCGAGACGAATGAGCTCCGTCAGATACAACTCGCCGGTCGTGGGCGACGCGGCAAGCGTCGCGATGCGGCGACGAAGCCAGGCCGCATCGAACGCGTACAGGCCGGCGTTGATCTCGTTGCTTTCCCGTTCCTCCTCGCTGGCGTCGCGTGCCTCGACGATCCGCTCCACCGTGCCGAACTCGCTGCGCACGATCCGCCCGAGCTCCGCGGGGTCCGCCGCAAAGACCGAGGCGAGGGAAATGGCCGCGTCATCCTCCCGACGAGCCTCCAGCACGGCATTAAGATCCGCCGCGGTGACGAGCGGGACGTCACCCGACAGGACCAGGATCTCGGTCGCGTCGTCCGGGACGGCGTCGAGACCCGCCCGGACCGCGTCGCCGGTACCGCGCGGCTCGTCCTGCAGGGCAAACTGGGCCCGTTCGGCGAACGCCTCGCGGATGGCCGCGACGGCTGGAGAGAACACGACGATCGGCCGTCGATGGGCAGCTCCCGCTGCTTCGTCCCAGGCGTCCAGCACGTAGGCCAGCATCGGCCGGCCGCACAACGGATGGAGGACCTTGGGCACCACCGACTTCATCCGTGTTCCAAGACCAGCAGCCAGCACGACGGCGCTGGTCACGCCGGTCCCCCCGCTCATGGTCGAGCCCGTGGGCTCAGGACTTGGGGGGTTCATGCAGGGCGTCGGGCACGAGCGGGGCGGTCAGCGCCCACGGAGCGTGCGGTGCCCGACGGGCGGAGGTGGAGTGTCATCAGTCGGTCGCCGGATGGTATGGGCCATCGGTCGGGACCGTCAAGCGCACCTAGCGGCGGCGGGCGATGGCTTCGATCTCGATGAGGCCACCCTTGGGCAGCGCACCGACCGCGAAGGTGCTGCGGGCGGGTGGCGGATCCGGGATGAACGTGGCGTAGACCGCGTTGACCGCCGCGAAGTCATCGATGTCGGCGAGGAAGATGGTGGTCTTGACGACGTCGTTGATGGACACGCCGGCGGCGTCCAGCACGGCCTCGAGGTTACGCATCGCGCGGTCCGTCTGGGCTTCGACGCCACCCTCGACCATGGTGCCAGTCGCCGGATCCAGACCAAGCTGGCCGGAACAGAAGACGAGATCGCCCGACACGATCCCCTGGCTGTATGGTCCGACGGCGGCGGGCGCGCTGCTGGTCGAGACGGCCTGATTGGTCATGGGGCGGGCTCCTCGTGTCCGGGGTATCCGGTGCGTCAGGTGTGTCCGGTGTGGATGGTCGTGGCGATGATCGATGGCGGACCGCCGCCGAGCGACGGGACCGTGCCGGCCTCGACTGCGGCCCGGACGACGACGGCGGCCGACTCGGCCTCGGCCAGGGAAGGATAGAGCGTCCAGAGGGTCGGGCCGGAGCCGGTCAGCCCCACCACCCGACCGACGGTCCGAGCCAGCGCCCGCTTGACGCCGACGAGGCCGGGTTCGACCAGCAAGGCCGCCGACAGCAAATCGTTGGCCGAGGCCATCACGCCCGCACGCGCGATCAGGTCCGCAGCGGACAACCCCCGTGCGAGCTCCTGGGCGAGGTGCTCGGAGGTCATCCGGATGCTGCCGTCGCCATGCCCCCTGGTGGCCGCGAAGACCGCGAAGACGTCCGGGGTCCGGAGGGCGACCCGTGGCGTGACAAGCAGGACGCCGGGCTGGCCCTGGACACCCACAAGGGGCGTCGTCCGCTCGCCGCGTCCCTCGACGATCGACGCGCTCCCGGCCAGGAAGAACGGCACGTCCGAACCGATGGCGAGCGCGGCGCTCGCGCGGCGGTCGGGGTCCAGCTCCGCACCCCATGCTTCAAGCGCACCATCGAGGGCGGCCGCGGCGTCCGACGAACCGCCACCGAGTCCGGCCGCCACCGGGATGACCTTCTCGAGGCGCGCCGCCAGGGGCAGGGTCGCTGGACGCCCGGGCCCCTCCCCGACCGCGGCCCGGGCTGCCGCGATCGCGCGCAGGACGAGGTTGTCCGCCACCGGGCCCGCGTCGTGGCCGCGCACGTGGAGCGTGTCGTGCTGCCCCGTCCGGCCGGCTCCGGCGGCGATGGCCAGACTCAGGCGATCGGCCAGGGCGAGCAGCACGAACACCGAGTGCAGGTCGTGGAACCCATCCGCCCGTCGCCCGATCACGGCCAGGGTCAGGTTCAGCTTGGCCGGGGCCAGGCGCACGATCGGGGTGGCGTGGGCGCCGTTGCTCACCGATCGCCTTTGCCGCGGCCGCGCCGATCCTCACCGATCGGACCGAGCGCCTCGCGCAGGACCAGCCACTCCCCCACGGCCACGGTCTGGGGGCGCCGATCGGGGGCGATGCCGGCCGTCTCCAGGGCCGCGGCCACGCGCACCGCGTCGACGGGGAGCTGCCGGGACAGGACGTTGTGGATCATCTTGCGCCGCTCCCGGAAGGCCGCCTGGACGAGCCGCCACAGCCCGTCCTCGTCGTCGGGCAAGAGCCGGTCGTCGGCGTCGAACGGCTCGACCACGATGACCGCCGAATCCACCGCGGGCTCGGGCTCGAAGGCGCCCGGCGGGACACGGAACGCGACCCGTACCCGGGCGTGGTACTGCACGAACACCGACAGGTAGCTCATCTTGCCGGGCGGGGCGGCGACCCGTTCGGCCACCTCGCGCTGGACCATCAGCACCAGGCGGCGGGGTCGCGGCGGAGCACCCAGCAGGGCGTGCAGGATCGGGCTCGTGATGTGATATGGGAGGTTCGCGACCACGTCGTATGGCGGCTCGACGAGGTTCGTCAGATCCTGGTCCAGGGCGTCGCCTTCGATGAGCGTCAGCCGGCCCACCTCGATCTCCGCCCCGAACTGCTCGCGCAGGAACCCCGCGAGGCCACGGTCCAGTTCCACGGCCGTGACCTCGCTCCCGGCGTCCAGCAATCCGCCGGTCAGCAGCCCCAGGCCGGGCCCGATCTCGAGCACCCGCCCATCCCTGTCCGGCGCGGCTGTGGCGAGGATCTCCGACAGGACCTCGGCGTCGGCCAGGAAGTTCTGGGATAGGGCGTGACGGGCGTGCAGCCCGGCGGCGCGCAGGGTGGCGCGCACGACCGTCGGATCGATGATCACCGCGTCGCCAGCGGGAGCGATGGCCGGGCATCCAGATCGAGGCCGGCACGCTCCCCGGCCGCGAATCGGCGCGCCCCGGCGGCCCCGATCATCGCGCCGTTGTCCGTGCACAGCGCGGGCCGCGGCACGATCAGCGGTACGCCCAGTCGCTGTGCCTCCCCAGCCAGTCGATCACGAAGCACGGCGTTGGCGGCCACACCGCCGCCGAGCACGATGGACCGCGCCCCGACCGCGCGAACGGCCCGCGCCGTCTTGGTCGCCAGCACATCGACCACCGCGTCCTGGAAGCCCCACGCCAGTTCCGCGGTCCTTGGGGCGGAGAGGGACGACGTGGCGTCCTCGGGATCCAGTCCCTCGGCAACCTGTGCATCGCGCACGATCCGGCGGGCAGCGGTCTTGAGACCCGAGAACGAGAAATCGAACGAGTCGCCCATCCATGCCCGCGGGAACACGACCGTCCGCGCGGTCGCGCCCTCGGCTGCGCGCTGGATGGCCGGACCGCCAGGGTAGCCCAGACCAAGCAGTCGACCGACCTTGTCGAACGCCTCGCCGGCGGCATCGTCCACGGTGCTGCCAAGCAGCCGGTACGTCAGGTGGTCGCGCATCTCGACGAGAAAGGTGTGCCCGCCGGACACGACCAGGGCGACGAGGGGGAAGACCGGCTCCGGCCGGGCCGCTTCGTCCTCGCCCGGATCGAGCAGCCAGGCCGCGTACACGTGCCCTTCAAGATGGTTGACGCCCACGAGTGGCAGGTCATGGACCCAGGCGAGGGCCTTGGCAAAGTTGATTCCGACCAGCAGCGACCCGGCCAGACCCGGGCCGTACGTGACCGCGATGGCGTCGATGTCGCTCCAGCTCACCGCCGCGTCGGCCCAGACCGCATCGAGCGTCGGGACGATCCAGCGCAGGTGGGCACGAGCGGCGACCTCGGGGACGATGCCACCCGCTGGCGCATGAAGCGCAACCTGCGAAGCGACGACGTTGGCGTGGATGCGTCGACCACCCTCGACCAGGGAGATGCCCGTTTCGTCGCACGAGGATTCGATCGCGAGCAGCAGCGGTCCGCTCACGCGCCATCGCCCACGGCGGCGTCGCCCACGGCTGCCTCGCTCACGCCGATGGGCCCGGACGGCGCGGGGGTGAGGTCGAGCGCGGCCCGGAGGCGTTCGACGCGCGCCGTCATCTTCGGGTCGGACAGCGCCTCGGTGGTCATGATCAGCGCATCCTCGTTGTCATCGCTGTAGTAGCGCGGCCGCAGGCCGACAGGTCGAAACCCGTATTTCTCATACAACCGCCGAGCGCCCAGATTGGACAGCCTGACCTCGAGCGTCGCCTCATGGGCGCGCCGTTCAACGGCGATATCGAGGAATGCCAGGAGCAACCGCTGCCCGATCCCCTGGCGACGCCAGGCCGGGTGGACGGCGAAGGTCGTGATGTGGGCTTCATCCACCATCAGCCACATCCCGCCGTATGCGGCGATCGTGTCACCCATCCGCGCCGTGAGGTAATGCGCGAGTCGATTGGTCTCGATCTCGCTCTGGTAGGCGTGCGGCGGCCACGGCGACGTGAAGCTCGCCTGTTCGATCGCCTGGATCTGCGGGAGGTCGTCGAACCGCATGGGCCCGATGACCATCCTCACCGGGGGTCGCGCGACCATTCGACGACTCCAGTCGCGTCACGGACGCCGCGCGGCAGGGTCACATAATCCGGCACAAGCGTGGCGAGTTCGTCCCCGTGCGCGGTTCCGCCGCCAGCGATCGATGCCAGCCGATCGGCCCCAGCCTGCAGCAGCGCCCGGCCCAGGCCGTCGAGGGCCAGCGCGCCGAGGGCGATGGCGTCGGATGGCGCCCGTCCGTCAAGATCGACCGCAACGAGGCGCTCGCCCGGACCGAGGTCGGGTTCGTCACCGCCCGGCAGCGACTCGGGCCGGCGACCCGCCCGGACGACCAGTCGATCCGAGGGACCCGCCGGCATGAGGAGCACGGTCAAACCGTCCGCCGCCACGGCCACCTCCACGGCCGCGATAAGCGCTTCGGCTGTGGAGATGCCGACCAGCGGGATGCCCAGACCGTGGGCCAACCCCTTGGCCGTGGCGATCCCCACGCGCAGGCCGGTGAAAGCACCGGGTCCCGTGCCCACCACGATCCCGATCAGGCACGCACGCTGGATGGTGTGCTCCTCGAGGAACCGTCCGATCGAGGGCAGCAGCGTCTCACCGTGGCGGCGGCCCGCGACCCACGTCGAGACACCGTCGGCCACACCGTCCGGCGAACCCGTGGCGATCACGACGCGCGTCGTCGCGCTGTCGATGGCGAGGATCGCCCTGCGACCGCCGTCGTGACTCATCCGACCGCCTCGAGGAAGCGCTGATAGGTCAGCGAGCGAGCGACGAGGGTTATGACCCGCACCTGGTCGCCGACATCCTCGATACGGACGTCAAGACGTGCGGCCGGCAGCGCATCCCCCAGGCGTTCGGGCCACTCGACAAGCGTGACCCCGTCACGCTGGCGCTCGTCGAGGAGGCCACCGGCCAGGGCGTCCTCGGCGCTCGCGAGCCGGTACGGATCGACGTGGAACAGGCGCAGCCGCCCTTCATACTCGGCCATCAGGATGAACGTCGGGCTGGTGATCGTGTCGGTCACGCCGAGCGCGGCCCCAAACGCCTTGGCGAGGTGGGTCTTGCCGGCACCGAGGTCGCCCCACAGGCAGACCAGGTCCCCGGCTCGTGCGACGGCACCGAGCGCACGGCCGAGACGGGTCGTGGCATCAGGGTCGGCGGCACGGACCACGACGGTCTCGGCAGCGGCGGGAACGGACATCGGCTGAGCGTAGCGGAACCCCGCGGCCGACGCGCTCGCTCAGTCGAACCGCTCGAGATCGCCGAGCGGCACCGCGACCACCGTCCCGTCCTCGAACCGGACCGCGCCTGCCTCCAGCTGGACCCCGCCCGCGAAGCGTCGCGACCCCACCACACCGATCCACGTTCCTTCGCTGCCCGCCAGGCGACCAGCACGAATCCGCACGAGGTCCGGCCGGGGTACCGGCAGGACCACCTCGGGCGCGTCGAAGATCAGGCTGGGCGGATCGCCCACGATCGCCACCTCGCGACCCTGCAGCGCCTGCAGCACGTTCATCAACGGGGTCGCGAGCGGCCGCCGCACGGCCCCTTCCAGCACGAGTACGGCATACGGCGGCAGTCGATGGAGAGCGGATCGCTGGCGGCGCTCCGACGCCTGGAAGTCGCGCCGTTCCTTGCTCGCGAGGCCACCGACGATGATCCCACGGACGCCCATCGCCCTCGCCCGGGTGAGGGTCTCGGCATCGATCCGCGAACCGACCACGACGATCGCCCCGGCCAGCCCGACATCGAGTCCGGCCGCGCGCAGCTCCCCGTCGCCACCCGCGGCGATATGCAGACGGCCGCGCGTGGGACCACCGAGGGTGACGATCCCGCGCATCGCGCGACCCGTTGCATGGATCACGATCGACGTCCCCGGGTGGACGGCCCGGACGATCCCCGCCACCGGGGTATCCAGCGGTTCGGAGATCTCGGCGCCGGCCACGCGCCAGCGCCCACGCCAGGCGAACAGAAGCTCCCCCTCCGGCACTCGATCGCCGGGTCGGAGTTCAGCGCCAGGCGCGATGACCCGGTCGATCAGCCGGGGATCACGGACGATCTCGGCGATGGGCGCTCCGGGAACGACCGATTCACCCGCCGCGACCAGCGGCCGATCGCCTGGTGCGAGATCGAACGTGACCTCGACCGGCCCGTCGATCAGCCGCCGCCGACTTACGAGCCCGAACCCGACCGGCAGCGTGTCGGTGGCGATGCTCATGTGTCGTGACCCTGCCACAGGGCCGACTGCCACGCCGTAAGCAGGTCCCGTCGCCGATCGGCCCGCTCAGGCAGCCGCAGCGGTATGTCACGCAGGTCCACGAGCAACCCACCGAGTCCGCCCGCCACGTCGATCGCGAAGTGCCGACCGCGGGCTCCGAGCGTGACTCGATCGCGGAACCGAAACTCCGCGACCGCGGTCTGGCCGGGTGACAGATCCACGAGTTCCAGGCCGCCCGGCACCAGATCCATCTCGCTGGCACCGCCGTCGGCGTGGACGACGACCGTGCCGGCTGATCGGCCGGACCGCAGACCGGACGGCGTGACGATGGTCCCGAGTGGCGCCAGCAGGTCGTCGGCGAGGTCGGTCATGACCGCCAGGCGTTCACGGGGGTCCGGGATCGCGCCCAGGGCCCCGAGCAGGCGGGCATGGTCGAGGGCGTACTGGCTTGCGCCCGGACGGCGGATGACGTCGACGACGGCCAGGGCCACGACCGGTGCCGGCACGGACGACCACACGCCGCCGCCAGCGACGACGAGGTCCGGGGCAGGGCCGTGATCGAATTCCGGGGTGGCCGCGGCGAGACGGACCAGGGCGGCTCGAGCGGCCGCCATGCGCAGGGCGGCACCGTCGCCGGCGGCGTCGGCCCACGGCGCGATCCGTAGTTCACGCAGTCGGTCACGCAGCCGATGTCGATCCGAGGGCAGCGTGGACCACACGAGTACACCATCCACGATCGCATCATCGGGATCATCAGGGGCGACGGCCGCTGCCGGCACGACCGCCAGGCGTGCCGCGCCCTGTCCTCCGCCGGCGGACGGTTCGGCGGCCGCGCGGACGGACGCGTCGTGTCCGAGGACGATCGCCTCGACCCGCCGATCCAGGACGTCGGCCAGCGCCTGGGTCGCCGGTCCGATCGCGCGTCGCGGGTCGTCCGAGGCCAGCGCAAGCTCAAGGAGCAGGTCCCCGAGCGGGTCCGCGGCCGCGTCGCCACGATGGCCCGACGCGCCATCGCCACGGGTGCGACCCGTGCCGGTCATCGGGCTGCGGGCGGCCGGAGCGAGGAGCACCTCGCCGGGCCGCTCGCGCACGTCACCGAATACGCCAAGCGCTTCGGACATCGCGCCGGACAGGACGACCGGCAGATCGGGTCGGCGGACGGCCACGGCCGCCACGAGGGTGGCGAGCTCCTGGATCGCGCCGCGCTCATCCGACCGCGGTGGGTCACCGGCCCCGACGAGGATCGCGTCGACCGTTCGATCGAGCAGCAACCGCGTCATCGCCAGTGGATCGGTGCTGTCCGTGCTTGCCGCGCTGACCCGCCAGCCACTGCGGCTGGCCGTATCCGTCACGCCCCCGAGGGTGCGTCCGGATGCCGTCACGAGCGCGAGGTGGCGCGGCCGCCGGCTGCGGACCTCGAACCGTGGGATGGTGTCGCGATCCGCGCCGACGATACCCATGAGGCTGGCGATATCGGGGTCGGCAGCGATGGCGCGCTCGACGAGGAGATCGACGGCCGATTCCACGGCAGCCCCGGCGGGCGAGGCGAACGTGCCCACGAGCCGCCACGCTCCGGAGACACGTCCGATCAGGGCGACCGACAGGGTCGCAGCGCCGTGATCGATGGCCAGAAAGGCGCGCGGCTCGGACGTCACTGGCTGATGCTACTCGGTAGCGCGCCGCACCGACCGCCTACGACCTGCGGGGTCGCTCAGGCGTCCCAGGCCATCTCCTCATCGAGCTCCTCGAGCCGCGCGATCAGCAGTTCGATGCCGGTATCGTCGGCCAGGATCTCGCTGGCGGAGGCGAGGTCTCCGCCGAACACGCCGCGCAGCACCGGGTCGAAAAACAGCATGGCGTTGGCCCCGAGTGCCCGATACGGCCGACTCGCCTCGAGGAACAGCACGGCCGACGAGGTCAGCCCGCGCACCTGGATCTCACGCGCCACGGACTCGACGAGTTCATCACGCTGCTCCTCGGTCGGTTCGATCGAGAAGCTCATCGGCCGTCGCCGACCGGGCCCGCGGCCGCCGCGGCCGCGCCGAGTGCGACGCCGAATGCCTGATATGCGGCCGCACCGCGGAGGGCGAAGATGACGTGCTCGATGCCGGGTGATCGGTCCAACTCGTCACGCACGGTGGCGACCGTGATGCGCGCGGCCTCGTCCAGCGGGAAGCCACCGACACCCGTCCCGAGCGCCGGAAAGGCGACGCTCGTGGCCTTGATCTCGCGGGCTCGGGCAAGGGCGCTGCGGACGGCCGCCTCGATGACCACGGCGCTGGTCCGCCGGTCGCGGTCGAGCGAAACGGCGTGGATCACGGCGCGTGCCGCCAAGGTACCCGCGGAGGTCACGATCGACTCGCCCAGCGGCACGGGCGCCTGACGGACCGCCGCGAACTCGATCGCGTCACCGCCGGCACGCTTGATCGCGCCACCGACCCCGGTCGACATCCACAGCGAGAGGTTCGCGGGGTTGACGATGGCATCGACCTCCAGGTCGCAGATGTCTCCGTTCCAGAGTTCGATCCGTGCCAACGAGTTTCACCCTCTCTGCGCGCTGAGTGTCCGCAGCCCCACCGCTGCAGGCCCGGCATGGTACACCCGGGGCAAGCGCGCGGCCATCTGGGTGACGACCTCCCACGTGTTGGTGGTGCGCCGTCGCGCCAGCTCCGCGGCCGTGATCCGCTCGCCGGCCTGGTCGCCGAGCAGAACGAACTCGTCGTGGTGGCTGATCGGCGGGCCGGGGACGTCGGTGACGTCGACCATCGTCGCGTCCATCGCCACGTTGCCCACGATCGGGACCCGCACGCCGCGTACGAGCGCCTCACCTCGGTTCGAGAGCGACCGGGCGTATCCATCGCCATACCCGAGGGGCAGCGTGGCGATTCGACTTGGGCGTGCGGTCGTGAACGTGGGGCCGTAACCGACGCCGTGGCCGATCGGCAGCTCCACCACCCGGACCGGTCTGGCGCGCAGGGACATCACCGGTCGAAACGCACTCACCTCCGCCGCTGCCAGGTCCGCACCGTCGAGCTCGTCGGGAACCAGGCCATAGATCGCAAGACCCGGGCGCACGCCATCGAACGCCGCGAGGCCCGTAAACAGGCCGGCGCTCGCGGCCAGATGTCGGGCCGGCAGCGGTAGCCCGGCATCACGCAGCGCCCGGGCAGCCGCCTCGAACCGATCGAGCTGGGCCCTAGTCGTGGCCGCGTCCTCGGGTGCCTGCAGATGGGTCCACAGGCCGGCCATCTCGGCCGCCTCCGAGCGGGCCACGGCATGCGCTGCCGCGGCCAGGACCGCGGGTTCGAATCCACCACGGCCGAGGCCCGTCTCGACCTCGAGCTCGACGCGCAGGATCACCTGGGAACCGGCCCGCCGCCCGGCCATCGCCGATTCGAGCAGCTCGTCGAGCAGCCCGCGGTCGCCGGCCGAGACCGAGATGCCATGAGCCGCCGCCTCACCGGCAAGGGCGGGCGGGATCGGATAGAGCACCCTTATCGGACCGAAGACACCGCCCGCGCGCAGGGCGAGGGCCTCGTCGAGGGCCGCCACGCAAAAACCGTCGGCGCCGGCTTCCTCCAGGGCGCGGGCAACGGGCACGGCCCCGTGGCCGTAGGCATCGGCCTTCACGACGGGGTGGACCGGCACGCCATCCCCAGCGAGGGTCCGCACCGCGCCAAGGTTGGCGATCAGTGCGTCAAGATCGATCTCGAGCCACGCCGTCCGCGGCAGTGGGGGCAACCCGGCCGCGGCCAGTCGGGCCTCGATCGAGGTCACAGAGGCGAACCTGGGTCCGAGCTCGGGTCCGAGCTCGGGTCCGAGCTCCGGCGCGCCCCGAACCCGAGCCGCTTCTCGGACCGGCGCCGCTCGGCGATGGCAGTCAGCCGGCGGCGTGCGTGGGCCATCTCGTCCGGCAGGTCGGACGCGAGCACACCGGCATCGCCAAGGCGTTCTCGAGCAGCATCGCCGGCAGAGCCATGCAGGTACACACCGAGCCGCGCCGCGGCGAACGGCGCCAGGCCCTGGGCCAGCAGCGCACCGATGGCCCCGGCCAGCACGTCCCCGGTCCCCCCGGTCGCCAGCGCCGGGTTCTCGAATGGGGCCACGGCCACCTCGCCGTCCGCTGCCGCGATCACGGTCCGGGCGCCCTTGAGCACGACGACCTGGTGCCAGATCCGCGCGGCGTCCCTCGTGGCCACGACCCGCGCGTCGTCGTCATCACCAAGGTCGCCATCCGCGGCCGCATCGAGACCGCTGCCCGCGCGCAACCGCGCGAACTCGCCAGCATGCGGGGTCAGGACCGCGGCCCGCCGCTGGCCGACCCACCAGTCGTCCATCGTGGCCAGCGAGCGCAGGGCCTCGGCGTCCAGGACCAGGGGCGGCGATTCGGGGCTCGGCGCGGCGATCAACTGCCGAACGAGTTCGGTCGTGGCGAGACCCGGCCGCAGTCCGGGCCCGATGACGATCGCGTCATGCTCGTGATCGAGGATCCTGGCCAGCGCGGGTTCAGGATCGATCTCCTCGACATCGTCCTCCGGCAACCCCATCGTCGTGGCCTCGACGACCTTGGCCGCGAACAGCGGCTGGAGCGACTCGGGCACGGCAAGCGTCACCAGCCCGACCCCGACGCGACCGGCGGCCCTGCACACCAGCAGTGCCGCGCCTGCGTAATCGAGCGAGCCGGCGATCACCAGCAACTTGCCGAACGTGCCCTTGTGACCGCGCACAGGCCGGGCGGGAATGAGGAACGAGGCCAGCTCGTCGTCGAGCCGCGTCGCGCCGACGGGCCACGGCCGATCATCTCCACCGCCCGGGCTCCCATCGTCGTCGGGGGCGTCCGGTCGCCGGCCGAAACCGACCCTGCGCCGCTCAGCCACGGCTCGACGGCTCGTCCCGGAGACTCGATCCCTCACCGGAACGAGGGGCATCGGACGCGAGCGACGCGGCGCCACCAGCCTCGGCGATATCGCGCAGTCGTTCGATCCGGGCGAGGATGCGCTGCTCGCGCTCATCGAGCCTGGCGTCGATGTCGAGTGGGAACACGTACCGCCCACCGGCGGTCCGGATCCCGAACGCGATCGCGACGGCGTAATCCGATTCATGGGTGATGGACAGCGCGATACGGCCCATGCCGAGCTGCTCGGCCCGAGCGGCCGCCCGGCCGTGCAGACGGACGGCCGGCTGGCCGGTCGGCAGTCGCTCCACCTCGATGTCGCGCCAGCCGATCCCCCGAACCCCAAGCCCCAGGACCTTGGAAACGGCCTCCTTGGCGGCCCAGCGGCCGGCCATGGTCTCCGGCCGTCCGCGGACATAGCGCTGCTCGGCGGTCGTCAACACGCGCTGCGTGAAGCGGTCACCGAAGCGATCCAGCGAGGCGCGGATCCGGTCCACCTTGATGATGTCGATGCCGAGTTCTGTGGTCCCGTCCGGGACGACGCTCAGCGGCAGGATCGAATCCGTCGGGTCCGTCGCGGCAGGCATCGGCGTGCCGCTCCGCCTACTCGACCGTGACCGACTTGGCGAGGTTGCGCGGCTGGTCCACGTCCGTACCGCGCGCGACGGCGACGTGGTAGGCGAACAGCTGGAGCGGGATGATGGCGAGGACCGGGCTGAGCGCCTCGTGGGTGTCCGGGACCCAGCAGATATCGTCCGCGAAATGCTCGACCTGGGTGTCGCCCTCGGTGGCCACGGCGATGACCCGGGCGTCGCGCGCGCGGCCCTCCATGACGTTGGACACAAGCTTTTCGTAGACGGACGAACGCGTCGCGACAGCGACCAGCGGGCACTCCGCATCGAGCAGGGAGATCGGCCCGTGCTTCATCTCGCCGGCGGCGTAACCCTCCGCGTGGACGTAGCTGACTTCCTTGAGCTTGAGCGCGCCCTCGAGCGCCGCCGGGTAGCTATAGCCGCGTCCCACGAACATGAACCCACGGGAGTTCACGTAGCGCCGGGCGAGGTCGGCGATGCCCCCGCCGTTCGCCAGCGCGCGCGCGGCGCCGACGGGGAGCGCGTGGAGGGCCGCCCCGAGCTCTTGCTCCTGCTCCGCGCCGAGGGCCCCGCGCGCCTTGGCGATGGCGGCCGCGAGGATGATCAGGGTCGTGACCTGGGCGACGAAGGTCTTGGACGCCGCGACCGCGATCTCCGGTCCGGCACGCAGGAACAGGATTCGGTCCGCCTCGCGGGTGATGGCGCTGCCGACAGTGTTCGTGACGGCGATGACCGGGGCGCCGCGCTCGCGGGCGAGGCGAGTCGGGGCGATGGTGTCGGCCGTCTCACCCGATTGAGTCACCGCGATCACCAGCGTGCGACCATCGAGCGGGGGCGGGCCGTACCGAAACTCCGAACCCACCGTCGCGCGGGCCGGGATGCCGAGCCAATCCTGGATCGCGGCTGCACCGACGAGCGCGGCGTAGTACGCCGTGCCGCACGCGATCAGCTCGACCCGGTCGACCTGGCGGAGCGTTTCCTCGAAGCCCTCCAGCTCCTCGAGCCAGATGTGATCGCCGCTGGTCACCCGGCCGGCGATGGTCTGACGCAGCGATTCGGGCTGCTCGTGGATCTCCTTGAGCATGAAGTGTTCGTAGCCACCCTTCTCGGCGGCTTCGGGGGTCCAGTCGATCGTCGTCACGGCCCGCTCGACGGAGGCTCCGTCGATGTCCGTGAAGGTCACGCCCGAGGGGCGCAGGTCGGCCACGTCGCCGTCCTCGAGGAACACGACCTGGTCCGTGTGCGCGAGGATCGCCGCGACGTCGCTGGCGAGGAAGCTCTCCCCGTCGGCCAGACCCACGACGAGTGGCACGTCCTTGCGGGCGCCGACGAGTCGGTCGCCCTCGCCACGATGCATCACGGCGATGGCATAGGCACCCTCGCACTGGCGCAGGGTCGCCCGCACGGCCTCGGCCAGGTCGCCCTGGTAATGCTCCTCGATCAGATGAGCCAACGCCTCGGTATCCGTCTCGGAGGTCAGCGTATGCCCACGCTCCTCGAGGCCGCCGCGGAGGGCCCGGAAGTTCTCGATGATGCCGTTGTGGATGACCGTTATCTGGCCGGTGCAGTCCTGGTGGGGGTGGGCGTTGAGGTCGTTTGGCCGGCCGTGGGTGGCCCAGCGCGTATGGGCCAGACCGATCGCCGCATGGGGTGTCCGGTCCGCGATGGCCGCCCGGAGATTGGCCAGCTTGCCGGCCTTCTTCTCCACGAACAGGTCACCGCCATCGTCGACCAGGGCGATGCCCGCCGAGTCGTAGCCGCGGTACTCCAAACGCTGGAGCCCTTCGATAAGGATGGGTCCCGCCTCGCGGGGTCCCGTGTAGCCGACGATGCCGCACATGCCGTCAAGTCCTCCGTTCGCGCCCAGCGTCGACACGCGACGCCGGGTCGTGGTGACTCCTTCGGGTCGGGCACCGCCGCTAGTTTAGACGCTCGCCCGCGAGGGCCGCGAGCGAGTCGGCCAATTCGGTCACGAGGGCCTCGTCCGGACCCTCCACCATCACCCGCAGGGCGGGCTCCGTGCCCGACGGTCGCACGAGCACGCGTCCTGCCCCGGCGAGCCGGACGGTCGCGTCGGCGATGGCGAGCCGGAGGGCCCGATCGCCTTCCCACTGGTCCTTGTGACGGGCCTTGACCGCCCGCTGTTGCTGAGGGAGCAGCGGGATCGCCGAGGCGAGTTCGACCAGCGACGCGCCACGTACCGTCATGACCCGCAGGATCTCGAGAGCGGTGACGATGCCATCGCCCGAGGTGGTGTGTTCGAGGATGATCACGTGGCCTGACTTCTCGCCACCGAGGGACGCCCCGGCCACCTGCATCCCCTCGAGGATGTACTTATCGCCGACGGGCGTGCGGACGACCTCGCCGCCGGCGGCCTCGACCGCGTCCTGGAGGCCGCCATTGGACAGGATCGAGACCACCAACCCGCCGGCCAGGGCGCCCCGTGCCAGCCGCTCAAGGGCGAGGATACCGAGGATCTGGTCACCGTCCACGATCCGACCGGTGGCATCGACCGCGATCAGCCGATCGGCATCACCGTCGAGGGCGAAGCCGATGTCCACGCCCCGCTCCGCCACCGTCCGCGCGAGGGAGGCTGGGGATGTCGCCCCGCAGTCGACGTTGATGTTGATGCCGTCCGGCTCGATATGGATCGCGTCGACCTGCGCCCCGGTAGCCGCAAGGATCTCCGGCCCGAGGGCACTACCGGACCCGTTCGCCCCATCGAGGACGATACGCAGACCGGTCGCGTCGATCGTGCGAGCCAGGCCTGTCCGGTGGTCGCGATAGGCCTCGACCGCGCCGGCCGCCTCGATCCGGCGGCCGATGGTCGCGTTCGAGACGCCTCCCAGCTCACCCTCGCGCCAGATCAGGGCCTCGAGCTCCTCCTCGATCGCATCGTCCAGTTTGAGTCCGTCGGCGTCGAGGACCTTGAGCCCGTTGTCGTCGGCCGGATTGTGCGAGGCGGAGACCATGATCCCGGCCTGGTACGGTCCCGTCCGGGCCAGATAGGCCAGAGCCGGCGTCGGGACGACACCCACCACATGCACGTCTACCCCGAGGCTGGCAGCCCCGGCGATGATGGCCGCCACGAACATGTCACCCGAACGTCGCGTGTCCTGTCCGACCACGATCGCCCCGCCGCTCCGGGACAGCCGGTGGGCGGTCGCCCGACCCAGGGCATGGGCCATGGTCGGTTTCAGGTCGACGTTGACCACGCCGCGGATGCCGTCGGTCCCGAACAGGCGTGACATTCGCGCTCAGCCCCCGGGGCTGGGGGAGGTGACCGGCGACGCCACAGGTGAGGCCGCCGCAGCCGGCGAAGGCGAGGGTGGCGGCGGGGCGGCGGTGACCCTGACATCGACGGTCACAGGGCTCGCTACCACGAGCGTGACCCCGGCCGGCAGATCGATGGTGACGGTCACGGGGCTCGTGCCGGGCTCAAGCGTCGCGACGTCGAGGTCCGCCACCAGGGTCGCGCCAGCGAGCCGGTCGAGGTCCGCCACGGACCCGCCGAGGGTGACCAGGATCCGAACGATCGCCGGGCTGTAGACCAGGTCGCCGCGGGCACCGACGAGCCGCATGCCAACGTCGAACGCGCGGGTCGCGGTCACCTGGCGGACATCGATCGCGACAGTGATCCTCTGGACGTCCAGGGCCTCGACCCCGGTCGGCAGGACGAGGGTCGCGGCAAAGGTTCGATCGGTCGACAGACCGTTGACGGAGATAGGTTCCGTGCCGATGCTGACGAGCGTGGCCAGCTGATCGACGTCACCCGAGACGGTCACGAACTTGGGCTCCACGGTCGCGCCCGCCACCTCGAAGCCTGCAGCAGGATCCCCGGTGATCAATGCGCTGATCGGCAACAGCCGCGATTCAAGATCGGAGAAGACCGGCACCGTGATGCGGGCAGTCCCGGGCTGCACCTGCACCTGGGCCACCGGGTTGCCGACCGCGTCGACCGGGACCAGATCCACGGCCTGGTCGAAGTTCAGGCCTGATGGCTGGATGCTGACGTCGGCCCGAACCGCCACGACCCGTCCGAGGACGGACGCCGGACCCGAGACCGTCACCTTCGCGGGTTCGATCTTGATGTCGCCCAGTGACAGTCCGACGGGTGCCACGAGCGATGGCACCACGACCTCGACCTGCTTGTCCGCCAGCTGGTCAAGGTTCACGGTCACCGCCTGGGGCTGCACCCGGTCGACCCGGATGCGCGGGTCGATCGACTCGACCTGGATCGGTACGCGCTGCGGTCCACTGCCGGGCACGACGTTCGAGATGTCGATCCGGGCGCGAAAGTCGGAGGCGATCGGTTGGACGTCCGATGCCGAGAAATACACGATCTCGGTCACCGGATCGATCACGGTCAACATGAACGAATCTGCGGGTTGGCCGACGATCTCGACGGCGATGATCGTCGGGAACGTACGGGTGCTCTGGGAGAGGACGAGCCCGCCGTAGAGCAGCGTGGCAAGACCGATCGCAGCGAGCTTGAGGGGCCAGTTGTGGACGAAGACCCGCAGGGCTCGGGTCACCGCGGGACCCGTGCGGCCGACGTGGAGGCTCGTGAGCGCAGCGTTCGCCAGCCGAAAGCGCCGCGCCGTCCACCGTGCGTCGGATCGAGGAGGTTGCGGATCATCCGCGCCAGCTGGGCCTCGTTGAGGTTACGCACGATCCGGGTGCGCTCCACCAGGCTGATCTGGCCGTTCTCCTCGGACACGACCACCACCACCGCATCGGTCTGTTCAGCGATACCCAGCGCCGCCCGGTGGCGGGTGCCGAAGCGCTCGGCGCGGACGGTCAGTTCGGCCAGCGGCAACAGGGCGCCAGCCGCGAGTATCGTCTCGCCGCGGATGATGACCGCGCCATCATGGAGGGCGGTTCGCGGAGCAAAGATGGTGCGGATCAGGTCCGCCGAGACGTCGCCATGGATCATCACCCCGGTCTCCGCGGTGTCCTCGAGCCCGGTCTCACGCTCTAGGACGATCAGGGCGCCGTGGCCCTCCGTGCTGAGGTCTGCGGCCGCCCTGGCCACCTCGTCGGCGACGTGGTCAACGACGCGCGAATCGGCGGGCGACAGCACCCAGCCGAATGACCCGACCCGACCGATGCGCTCGAGCGCTCGGCGGATCTCCGGCTGAAAGATCACGACCAGCGCAAACAGGCCCACGACCGCCCCACCCTGGAGGATCCGGGTCAGCAGTTCCAGCCCGAATGCGACCGCCAGGACATACACCACAAAGAGCACGCTGACGCCGATGACCAGACGCACAGCCCGGGTCCCGCGGATAAGACTGAACAGGCCGTAGATCAGCAGCGAGGTGATCCCGATGTCAACGAGAGTCGTCAACCTGACCTGTTCGAGGATAGACCCGAGAAGCTCCGACATCGTCTCGCGAGTGTAGCATCGCGCCCATCCTCGGCCGCCTGAGCGCGACCGTCGCGACCTACGTGCAGATGCGCGTCAGATCCGGGTCGTCGGGCAAGCGCTCCGTGGCGATCAGGCACACGCGCTCCCGAGTGGTGACATCGTCGGTCAACTCGGCCAGCCGTGCAAGCAGCCGCAGCTTGTCCGCGGCCGCCGGATCCCAGCCCTGGTCCAGGTACAGGTCGGCCAGGGCCAAATGCAGCCCGGGATCCGCCGGGTTCGTGCCCAGCGCGAGGTAGCAGGCATCGATCGCGGCAGCGGCCAGGCCGGCCTCGCGGTAGCCCGTGGCCGCGGCGAGCGCCAGCTCACGAGTCGCCGGCGCATCGTCACCCTCGGCCGCCGCCTCGACGGCGGCGATGGCCCCGACCGGATCGAAGGGCGGAGGCGGCTCCGGCGGGGCGGGTTCCGGTTCGCCGACTCGGCCCTCGAGGACGCCAAGGGTTCGAGCCAGGGCTGCGGCCAGGTCAGGATCTGGATCTGGGTCGGCCGGGTCGGTGATCAGCCTTGCCACCAGCGATCGGACGCTGGCGCGACGGCCACGCGACTCGGCGAGCTCGAGCGCTTGCCGACCGGCGTCCAGCGCATCCGCTCGCCGACCCGCGGCCTCAAGCACCGAGGCCAACCGGTCAACCGTCTCGGCCGCCGCGACACGGTCGCCCACCGCCGACAGAGCATCGGCACGGCCGCGAAGGGCGACCACATCTGCGGGCGCGCGCTCGAGGGCGCCGTCGAAGGCTGTCAGCGCTTCGCCGTGCCTGCCGAGCCCGGCCAGGACGGTGCCCACCCCAACGAGCGGCAGCGCCCGGTCCGGGGCGAGTCGTGCGGCTTCGGCATAGGCCTCCAGGGCCGCTTTGTGGCGTCCGCGCTGGGCCGCGACGTGGCCACGGCGGAGGGACTCCTTGTAGCGCTCGTACAGCGCATCACTCATCAGGCATGTCCGGCCAGGATCTCGACCAGCAGCGCTTTCTGGACATGCAGTCGGTTCTCTGATTGCTCGAAGATCAGGCTGCGCGGCCCGTCCATGACCGATGACGTGATCTCCTCACCGCGATGCGCCGGAAGGCAGTGCATGGCCACCGCATTCGGGCCTGCGGCGTCCAGCAATGCATCGTCGACTCGATAGGCGGCGAACGCATCGCGTCGCTCCTCGGCCTCGGCCTCCTGGCCCATGGAGGTCCAGGCGTCCGTGTACACGACATCCGCACCCTGCACCAGGTCGACCGGATCGTGTCCGAAGACGAGTCGGCCGCCGGCTGCTGACGCGATCTCCGCCGCCCGGGCGACGATCCGTTCGTCGGGTGGGTAGCGCGCAGGATGGGCGAGTCGAACTTCCATCCCCAGCCCGACACCAAGCAGCGCCAGCGAGTGATAGACGTTGTTGCCATCGCCGACGAAGGTCACGACCGCACCCCTCACCCGGCCGCCCATGTGCTCGCGGATGGTAAATACGTCGGCAAGGGCCTGGCACGGATGCTCGCGCAGGGTCAGGCCGTTGATGACCGGGATGGCCGCCTGGGCGGCGAGCTCCTGCACGACCTCGTGCGGACCCGTGCGGGCCACGATGCCATCAACGAAGCGCTCGAGGTTACGGGCCACGTCCCGAACAGCCTCGCGGGCACCCATCACCACGTCCTGGGGCAGGTAGATCGCCGCCCCACCGAGCTGCACCATGCCCGCCTCGAACGTCACCCGCGTTCGCAGCGACGGCTTCTGGAAGAGCATCGCCAGCGTCCGCCCGATCAACGGGGGCGCCTCGTGCCGGCGTGTCGCGCGGAACTCAGCCTTCAGCGCGTCCGCGGTCACGAACACCTGGCCGACCTCGTCCGCTGTCAGATCCGCAACGCTCAGCAGATCACGACCCACGATCGACGGCCCCGTGGTCATCCGTCCAACCCCGGCAACGCACGCATGGTCCGCCCGTCAGGCCCGATCACCGGAGCGCCCGCATGGCGGTCCAGGCGAAGGCGACGGGGAGCACGGGAACGAGCGCACCCGCAGGTGCGTGAGCGAGCGCGCGGACCCGGCAACGCACGCATGGTCCGCCCAGGCGGGCGCGACCTACCGCTTGGTGTACTGGGGGGCCTTGCGGGCCCGCTTCAACCCGTACTTCTTGCGCTCCTTCATCCGCGGATCGCGGGTCAGGAGTCCGGCCTGGCGAAGCGGCACCCGATTGGCCTCGTCGTCCACTTCCAGCAGCGCGCGGGCGATGCCATGGCGGATCGCGCCAGCCTGGCCGGTGACACCACCACCCTCGACCTTGATCATCACGTTGAAGCGACCCTCCGTCCCGGTCACCCGGAACGGCATGCGGACCTCGGCCTCGTTGATGGCGTTGCCGAAATGCTCGTCCAGGGAACGACCGTTGACCACGATCTCACCCTCGCCCGGCAGGAGCCGAACGCGGGCGATCGCCGTCTTGCGACGGCCGGTCCCGGAGTAGAAAGCGGGGATGGACATGATCGTCGAACTCCTCGTCAGGCGAGCGGCTCAGGCTGCTGAGCCTGATGGGGATGATCCGAACCGGCGTAGACCTTCAGCTTTCGCAGTTGCTGAGCGCCGAGTCGGGTGTGCGGCAGCATGCCCTTGACGGCGCGACGGATGACTTCCTCCGGCCGGCGACCCAGGAGGTGTCCCAGGGTCTCCTCCTTGAAGCCGCCCGGGTAGCCGCTGTGGCGGGCGTAGACCTTGCTCTCGAGCTTGTCGCTGGTCACCGCGATGCGGCCCGCATGGAGCACGATCACGTGGTCGCCCGTATCGAGGTTCGGCTGGTAGGTCGGCTTGTGCTTACCCTCGAGGACGTGCGCGATTCGCGAAGCGAGGCGACCGAGCGTCTCATCCGTCGCGTCGACGACGAACCAGCGTCGCTCGATCTCACTCTCCCGGACCGTATAGGTCTTCGCGTTCATCGTTCCTCGTGTTCTCCGTTCAGTTGGCCCTCGACGCGTCGCCCGATGGCGACGTGCCGCAGGCACAGGCCCTTCGCTGGGGCCGCTGCCCCACCAAAGGCCGGTCCGGTGTCGGCGAGCGCCGATCGAACCGTTGCTTCGTCTTCTCTTCCAAGACCGACCTCCAGGAGGGCGGCCACCATGCGGCGGACCTGTCCCCGCAGGAACGAGTCGGACCGTACATCGATCGTGACCCACCGTCCCTGGCGCCGGACCCGGACCGCCATGACGGTCCGGACCGGTGAGCGGTCCGTTGCCCCGAAAGCTCGGAAGTCGTGCCGGCCGATGAAGACCGACCCCACCCGCGCCATCGCGACTGTGTCGAGCGGGACCCGCACCCCGAGCGCCATTCGCTCGAACAGCGGACTGCGCGGCCCGTTCCAGACGGTGTAGCGGTACTCCCGGTACCGCGCCGCATAGCGGGGGTGGAACGCGGCGGGCGCCAGCCGAACATCCTGGATCGCGACGTCCATCGGGAGGATCGCATCCAGCGCCCTGCCAAGCTCCGCCAGCGGGAGGCGTCCGTCATAGGAGAAGGCGATGACCTGCCCCGAGGCGTGCACCCCGCTGTCCGTTCGTCCGGCCCCGTCCACCCGCTGCCACTCCCCGTCGCCGAGGCGCGCCAGCGCGTCTTCCAGGACCCCCTGGACTGTCCGTTTCCCAGGGTTGACCTGAAAACCGTCGAAGTCCGTTCCGTCATATTGGACCGTTGCGCGATAGCGCACGGCACGCCCTCTCGAGCGCCTTGGTTGGTCGGCTACGTTATGTCCTCTCCACCGAGCACAGGCGGATGCGCCACCGAACACCCGAGCGGACGCACGACGTGGTGCGTGGGCGAGGGATCGGAGGTGGCAGCGCCCGCATGGGTCGGTGCAGTGGCCATCAAACCAGTTCGATCTGGACGATCTCGGCCGCGTCGCCACGGCGCTGCCCGATCCTGACGATCCGGGTGAACCCGGACGTCCGATCGGCATACTTGGGCGCGATCTCGTCGAACAACTTGTCCACGACGAGCGGCTCATTGGGGAACTGCGAGACGACCGCGCGGCGCGCCGCGAGGTCCCCTCGCTTGGCCAGGGTGATCACCTTTTCGACACGGCCGCTGATCTCCTTGGCTTTCGCCTCGGTCGTCTTGACGCGCTCGTATCGGATGACCGATACGGTCAGGTTCTTGAACAGGCTGAGACGTGGGCCCTGCTTGCGGCTGAGCTTGCGTCCACCGATGCGGTGTGCCACGCGGCTACTCCTCGATCTCGTCGTCCTCGAGCGGCTCTTCGCCGCCGAGGTCTTCGAGTTCGTCGGTCGCCGTCTCGGGGATGATGAAGCCGCGCATGCGCAGGCGTTCCTTCATCTCGTCCAGGGACTTCTTGCCAAAGTTGCGCATTCGCAGCAGATCGTCGTCCTTGAGCTGGAGCAGCTGCCCGACCTTGACGATGTTGTTGCGCTTGAGCGAGTTGTAGGCACGCATCGGGAGGTCGAGCTCCTCGATCGGCATATCGAGCATGTTGGGTGGCAGGGATGCCACACCGGCAGCCGCCTGCGGCGTCGCGGACAGGCCGATCGTCACGAACGGTCGGAACTGGTTCACGAGGATCTCGGCCGAGCGGCTCAAGGCCTCCTCCGGGCTGATCGTGCCATCCGTCTCGATCTCGAGTGTCAGCTTGTCGAAGTTGGTCATCTGACCGACCCGCATGCTCTCGATCCAGTAGTTGACCTTCCGTACAGGCGTGAAGATGGCATCTACCGCGATGACGCCGATCGGCAGAGCCTCGGCGCGCTCAGCCCCGAGATACCCGACGCCACGCTCCACGGTGAGGTCCATCTCGATGGTCACATCGTCGGTGTCAAGGGTCATCAGGACCAGATCCGGATTGACGATCTCGACATCGGCCGACTCGGCGACGTCCCCCGCGGTCACGGCGCCTGCGCCACTCTTGATCAGGCGCAGCTGAACGGGATGCGAGGCGAAGCTCTTGATTCGCAGCTTCTTGACGTTCAGCACGATCTGGGTGACGTCCTCCTTGACGCCCGGGATCGTCGAGAATTCCTGGTAAACGTCGCGGATCTGGATGCTTGTGACCGCGGCGCCCTCCAGCGAGGAGAGCAGGACGCGCCGGAGCGCATTGCCGAGGGTCACGCCGTAGCCGGCCTGAAGGGGGCCCGCCTCGTACTTGGCGTACGTGCCGGCTTCCTCGACGGACTCGATCTGCGGGTTCTCGAGTTCGATCATATGGGGTCAGTTACCTCGAGTAGTACTCGACCACGAGCTGCTCGTTGAGATCGAGCGGCATCTGGTCGCGGCTGGGCGGGTTGGCGACGGTGGCGCTCAGGTTGGCGGCGTCCAGGGACAGCCATTCCGGAGCTTGATGGTTGCGGAGCGTCTCCTTGACCACCTTGAACGGCTCGCGGCTACGGCGGATCTCGCGAACCTCGATCCGGTCGCCGGGCTTGAGCTGGTACGACGCGACGTCCGTCGGGACGCCGTTCACCGCGAAGTGACCGTGATTGACCAGCTGGCGGGCCGCCGCCCGTGACGGCGCAAAGCCGGCCCGGTAGACGACGTTGTCGAAGCGCAGCTCCAACGTCCGGAGCAGGTTCTCACCGGTGACGCCGGGACGATTCTCGGCCACGATGAAGTAGTTGCGGAACTGGCGCTCGAGGACACCATAGGTCTTGCGAACCTTCTGCTTCTCGCGAAGCTGCAGCCCGTACTCGCCGACCTTGCGGCGTCGAACGCCGTGTTGGCCAGGAGGCGTAGGTCGGCGCTCGAAGGAGCATTTCTTGGTGTAGCAGCGCATGCCCTTCAAAAAGAGCTTGGCGCCCTCGCGCCGGCAGATGCGGCACACGGATTCGGTGTAGCGAGCCATAAGTCTCCGGGGGCCTAGACGCGGCGCCGTTTGGGCGGGCGGCAGCCGTTGTGCGGGATGGGGGTGACGTCCGTGATCGCGCTGACCTCGAGGCCGGCGGCCTGCAGCGACCGGACCGCCTGCTCTCGGCCGGCGCCCGGTCCCTTCACATAGACCTCGACCTGGCGCATGCCGTGCTCCATCGCACGTTTGGCTGCGCCGTCAGCGGACAGGGCCGCTGCGTAGGGCGTGCTCTTGCGCGATCCCTTGAAGCCGGCCACCCCGGCCGACCCCCAGCTGATGACCGCGCCATTGAGGTCCGTGATCGTGATGATCGTGTTGTTGAACGTTGCCTGGATGTGGACGTGCCCCTGGGGGACGTTCTTCCGTTCCCGACGACGTTGCTTGACCGCGCGTTTGCGTTCCGCCATGCCTGGTCAGTCCCTCGTCACTTCTTGCGCCGGATGCCGACCGTCTTCTTCGGTCCGCGCCGCTGGCGAGCGTTCGTCTTGGTCCGCTGGCCGCGCACCGGAAGGTTGCGCCGATGACGGAGGCCCCGATACGAACCGATCTCGATGAGGCGCTTGATGTTGAGATCCGTCTCGCGGCGGAGGTCGCCCGCCACCTTGTAGCGCCGGTCGATCAGCTCACGCAGGCGGTTGACCTGCTCCTCGGTGAGGTCGCGGACTCGGGTGTCCGGGTTGATGTTGGTCTGGGCGAGGATCTTCTGGCTGGTGGGCAAGCCGATCCCGTAGACATAGGTGAGGGCGATCTCGACGCGCTTCTCACGAGGGATCTCGACATCGGCGATGCGTGCCATCGGTTACCCCTGCCGTTGCTTGTGCTTGGGATTGGTGCAGATGACCATCACGGTGCCGTGGCGACGGATGACCTTGCAGTTGTCGCAGCGCGTCTTGACGGAAGCTCGGACCTTCAACGGTTCCTCGATCGTGCGTGGAGTGAGTGGTGGCTTACTTGAGTCGGTAGGTGATCCGGCCGCGAGTCAGGTCGTACGGTGACAACTCGACGCGGACACGGTCGCCGGGCAGGATTCGGATAAAATTCATCCGAAGTTTGCCGCTGATATGGGCGAGCACTCGGTGACCATTCTCCAGCTCGACCGCGAACATCGTGTTGGGGAGGGGTTCGACGACCGTTCCCTCGACTTCGATCGCGTCTTTCTTGGCCACAGGCTTACGTGCTTCCCTTTCTCACGCGCAGTGTCGGCCCGAGAGGGCCGACACACGAACGTGTAGCGTATCAAATATGGCCACAACCGGCAACTGCCAAGCCTCCGGGCCACCATCAGATGGCGGTCAGGATCTCCGGACCGTTATCGGTCACAGCGATCGAATGCTCGAAATGAGCGGCGAGCGAACCGTCGACGGTCGAAACCGTCCAGTCGTCGGCCATGACACGGGCACGGAAATCGCCCAGGGTGAACATCGGTTCGATGGCCAGGCACAGGCCCGGCTCAAGCTTGCGACCCTTGCGCCCAGTTCGATAGTTTGGAACCTGCGGCTCCTCGTGCATCTGGGTGCCGATGCCGTGGCCCACGAACTGTCGGATCACGCCGAGGCCGTGAGGCCGTGCGGCGTCCTCGACCGCACCGGAGATGTCGTCGATGTGATTGCCCGGGACCGCGGCCGCGATGCCGGCCATCATCGCCTCGCGGGTCGTCTCGATGAGCCGTCGAACGTCGTCCGGCGGTTCCCCGACGAAGAAGGTTCGGGCACCGTCCCCGTGCCACCCGTCGACGATGGCGCCGGCATCGATCGACACCAACTGACCGTCACGGATGATGCGCTCGCCGGGGATGCCGTGAACGATCTCATGGTCGATCGAGATGCATACGCTGGCCGGGAAGGGGCGGCGCGGATTGATACCCGGATATCCCTTGAAGGACGGGACCGCGCCCGACTTGCGGATATGGGCCTCGGCGATCCGGTCCAGGTGGCCGGTCGACACACCGGGCCGCAGCTCGCTCTCGATGAGTGCGAGCACCTCGGCCACGATGCGGCCGGCCTCACGCATCCGGGCGATCTCGGCACGCGACTTGCGGGTGACCACTTCAGACCGCTTCGCGCCCGGCCTGGCCCGTGCCGCCGAGTGCATCAAGCAGTGAATCGGTGACCACGCCGATGGGGCGCATCCCCTCGACGGTGCGCAGCACACCGGCGGCTGCGTAATGGTCGACGACGTCTCCGAGACTCGCCAGCTGGAGGGTCAGACGGGCACGGATGGTCTCGGCCCGGTCGTCATCGCGCTGTACCAGGCGAGAACCGTCGAGGTCGCACGTACCGCTGACCAGCGGCGGATTGGTGTGTTCGTTGTATGGGTGCCCGGCCTCGCGGCAGACCCAGCGGCCAGACAGGCGTCGGACGAGTTCGTCCGTCGGGACCTCGATGCTGATGGCTCGATCCACGGAGGTACCGCGTTCGACGAGTGCAGCATCGAGCGCCTCCGCCTGGGCGCGGTTGCGCGGGAAGCCGTCGAGGATCACACCGCCCGCGGCGTCGGGCTCGTTGATCCGTGCCAGCAGCATCCGGATCGTGATGGCGTCGGGCACGAGCTGACCGCGCTCCATGTGCCGGCGTGCCTCGGTCCCGAGCGGCGTCCCGTCGCGAACCGCCGCCCGGAACAAGTCCCCCGTTGCCACGTGGGGAATGCCGAGACGTTCGGCAAGGTGATCGGCCTGGGTCCCCTTCCCCGCTCCCGGGGCACCCAGCAGGACGACGACGGTCATATCGAGCGGGTGAACACCGCGCCAGCGGCCCGGTTCGTCGATATCAACGGATGAAGCCCTCGTAGTTGCGCATCATCAGTTGCGCTTCGATCTGCTTCATCGTTTCGACCACGACGGACACCACGATCAGCAGGCTGGTGCCACCGAGGCCGATGGCGCCAAGTTCCGGGAAGGCCAGCCCCACGATCGATGGGGCGACGGCGATGATCGCGAGGAACATCGCGCCGGCGAACGTGATCCGGCTCACCACTCGGGCGAGATAGTCCTGGGTCGGGCGGCCGGGCCGGATGCCCGGGATGAACCCGCCGTTCTTGCGGAGCTGCTCGGCGGTCTCGTCCGGTTTGAACGTGAACGCGGTATAGAAATACGTGAAACCCACGGTCAGCAGGAAGTACAGCACGATGTAGAAGATCGAGTTCGGGTTGAACCAGAACACGATCCCGTTGGCGATATCGCGCACGATACCGACCTGGGATGCGGTGAAGTAGGACGCCAGCTGGACCGGGAAGAGCAGAATGCTGACCGCGAAGATGATCGGGATCACGCCCGCCTGGTTGACCCGCAGCGGAAGGAAGGTCTGGCCGCCCTGATACATCCGCCGGCCGCGGACACGGCTCGCGTATTGCACCGGGATACGCCGCTGACCCTCCTGGATGTAGATGATCACCGCGACCGCGACGATCGCGACGATGCCGAAAGCGATGGCCGCCGCCGGGTTCGGGTTGGCGAAGAACGCACCCAGCGCGCTTGGAGCCTGGCTGACGATGCCGGCGAAGATGATGAAGCTGATGCCGTTCCCGATGCCCCGCTCGGTGATCAGCTCGCCGACCCACATGAGTGCCACCGATCCCGCGGTCAGGGTCACGATCTGGGTCAGCGTGTCGAAGCTGCCGAGGTCAAAGATGCCGGTCAGCACACCCTGCGAATTCAGGAGCGCCAGAAATCCGTACGACTGAAGGAGCGCCATCGGCACGGACAGGTAGCGGGTGTACTGGGTGATCTTGTTGCGCCCGTATTCGCCCTCACGGCTGAGCGCCTGGAGCGAAGGCACCACGCCCTGCATCAATTGCATGATGATCGAAGCGTTGATGTACGGGTTGAGGCCGAGCGCCACGACCGAGAAGTTGGACAGCCCGCCGCCGGAGAACAGGTTGAGCAGCCCGAACAGCGGGTTGCCGGCGAGGAACGCGTCCAGCTGCGCCCGGTCCACTCCCGGAACCGGCACTGCAGCCAGGAACCGGAAGGCAATGAGCAATCCCAGGACGACCAGGATCCGGCGCCGGATGTCCGGCGCCCGGAAGGCGTTCAGCAGCGATTCGAACACGGGTCAGGCGTCGTCGCCGGACGTCGTCGCGGCTTCGTCGGCGGCGTTGGGGGCCGAGGCGGGGTCCGGCGCGGCGGCTTCCACTGGCGCCGGCTCGGACGTCGATTCCGTGGTTTCGGGCGTGTCCGTTGGCGTATCGGTCGTCCGCTCGAGGCCCATCGCCTTGCGCGGCACGGTCGGGATCTCAAGCACGTTGACCACGCCGCCCGCTGCTTCGATCTTGGCCCGTGCGGACGCCGTGAACGCGTCGGCGACAACGAACAGGGCCGTTGACACGTCGCCGGTCCCGAGGATCTTGAGCGGCTTGTTCAGGGTCCGAACGAGGCCGACAGCCCGCAGGATGTCCTGGTTGATGGTGATCTGGGTGGCCTTGCCCTTGGCGCCCTTGGAGCCTGTGGCCGGCGACTCGAATGCGCCGCGCTCGACGGCGGCGCTGATCGCGCCGACATTCACGACCTCGTACTCGATCCGAAAACGGTTCTTGAACCCGCGCAGTTTCGGGATTCGCATGTGGAGCGGCGTCTGACCGCCCTCGAACCATGCCGGGATGGACCCGCCGGCGCGAGCCTTCTGGCCCTTGGTTCCGCGGCCCGCGGTCTTGCCCTTGCCGGCGGCGATACCTCGGCCGACGCGGGTGCGCTCTTTGCGTGACCCCTCGGCGGGGCGCAGGTCGTGGAGCTTCATGCCTTCTCCTTTACCCCACGCCCATCGGACTCACGCTCGGCGATCTCCTCGACGGTCACGAGAAAATGGACCTGCCGGACCATGCCGCGCGTCGCCGCATTGTCCGTGACCACGCTCGTGCTACCGATGCCGTGCAGGCCCAGGGCCTTGACGGTGGCCCGATTTCGGGCGATGTGGCTGATCGTGCTGCGGGTCTGGGTGACCCTGAGCTTAGCGGCCATCGATGGCCTCCGCGGTGGCAGCCGGTTGACCCGAGATGCGACTCACCAGTTTGACACCACGCCGGGCGCCGAGTTCCTCGGCCGAATGGAGGCCACGCAGTGCCTCGATCGTGGCCCGCGTGACATTGACCGGATTGGTCGAGCCGTAAACCTTCGATAGGATGTCGCGCACCCCCGCCGACTCGAGGACCGCTCGGACGGAGCCGCCGGCGATGACGCCGGTGCCCTGGCTGGCGGGCTTGAGCATGACCTTGCTGGCCGAGAACTGGACGTTCACTTCGTGCGGGATCGTCGTCCCGACCATCGGGATGCGGATCAGGTTCTTCTTGGCATCCTCGACGCCCTTGCGGATGGATTCCGGCACTTCACCGGCTTTGCCCAGTCCGACTCCGACATGGCCCGCGCCGTCCCCGACGACGATGACCGCGCTGAAGCTGAACCGCCGGCCGCCCTTGACGACCTTGGCGACCCGGTTGATCTGCACGACGCGCTCCTCGAGCGCGAGCTTACTGGCGTCGATACGTGCCACGTTGGCTCCTTTCGATCAGAAATCGAGGCCGGCGTCACGGGCGGCTTCGGCGAGCGACTTGATCCGCCCGTGATACCGGAACCCGGCTCGATCGAAGACGACGCGCTCGACGCCGGCGGCTTTGGCCCGCTCGGCGACCAGACGACCGACGACAGCCGCTTCCTCGATCTTGGTCGAACTGGATCCCTTGAGGTCCTTGTCGACCGTCGAGGCGGCGGCGAGCGTCCGGCCGGACGCAT
>JANOIS010000204.1:0-4862 GCA_031407755.1 Chloroflexota bacterium
GAGCTGCATCACGAGCGCGGCGTCGGACGGGGTGGAGATGCCACCGGCGACGAAGTTCACGACCGGGAGTTTGCCCTCCGCCGCGATCTGCTTGACGAGTTCGTATGGCGCCCCGAGCTCCTTGGCGGCGACAAACAGTTCATCCTCGCGCATGCCGCCCAGGCGACGCAGCTCGGCCAGGACATCGCGCAGCTGGCGGACGGCCTCGACGATGTTGCCCGTCCCAGCCTCGCCCTTGGTGCGCATCATCGCGGCGCCCTCATTGATCCTTCTGAGCGCTTCGCCGAGGTTTCGGCAGCCGCACACGAAGGGGACCTTGAAGGCGTGCTTGTCGATGTGGTTGGTCTGGTCGGCGGGCGTCAGCACCTCCGTTTCGTCGACGTAATCGACTCCGAGCGCCTCGAGCACCTGGGCCTCGACGAAATGGCCGATGCGCGCCTTGGCCATGACCGGGATGCTGACCGCATCCATGATCCCGACGATCATCTCCGGATCCGACATGCGGGCGACGCCGCCAGCCTTGCGGATATCGGCCGGCACACGCTCGAGCGCCATCACGGCGACGGCACCGGCGTCCTCGGCGATCCTGGCCTGATCGGGCGTGACGACGTCCATGATGACGCCGCCCTTGAGCATCTGGGCGAGGCCCTTCTTGGTCGCCCAGGTGGAGGTCTCTGTGGTCATGTGAGCTGTGGTTCCTCTGGTGGCTCGCGCTCGGTTCGCCGGCCGGGTCTGGCCCCGGGGTCGTCGCCCGTTCGAGTCGACCGAGCCCCTCGCGCGATCGTGATTATCGCACGACCTCCCGCCCAGCCCAAGAGGGGCGAGTACCTGGCCCGCTTGGCGCTCATCGGGAACCCTGCGCGGTCCATCGACGAGCCATATGAGACGTGCGGCGGCGTCCGGGGCTCTTGGCGTGCCCGGCGACTTACCGGGTGACGGTGCGGATCACGCCTGACATCAGCTTCGTAGAGCGCCGGGCGGCGGTTGGTGAGAGGCGCGACAGGGTATCCACCAGTTCCAGGACGTCCCCGTCGTCGAGCTTGCCGAGCAGGTCGAACAGGCGAAGGATCGTCGCGTCCGGCACGCGGCCAAGCAGCTCGAGCGAGCGTTCCAGCTCACGCGGATCCAGTTGCGGCACGAGGCCGACGGCCCGGTCAAAGAGCCGAACGAAGACCACGAACGACGCAAGCCAGTCGCGAAGCGTCGCGAGTTCCGTGTCGTCGGGATACACGGTGGTTGCCGCGGCAGCTTCGGCAGCCTTCTGCTCAAGGACCGCGACGATCGGGTCGCCTTCACGGATCTTGCGCTCGGCGATGACCCGGCCGAACCACTGCCAGTGGTCTCCGACAGCAAGATACGCCGCACCCGCCGGCCCGCGCCGACCCACGCGTCGCGGCTCCGACACCCGCTCCACGATGCCCCACGACTCGGCTTCCGCCAGGGCCATACTCGCCGCCCGATGGCTCAGGCCGAGCGCCTCGCGGACTTCGCGCTCGGTAAGCGGTTCCTGACGAGCCATGAGATAGGCCTGCACCCGGGCGATCGCCGGGGTGACACCCCACGCGGCACCCATCTCGCCCCACGCCTCGGCGAGATCAAGGCGAATGGATTCCGCGGTGGCGGAGGGCGTACTCGCACCACCGACTGATTCATGCGACTTGACAGTAGCGAGTTTAGGGTCCATAACTTGCTATGGAAGAGTAGCACGGTGAGGGTCGGTGATGATCGAGGCGACGCTTACATCTTCGAAAGGGGGCAGATCGTGATCTCCGCATTGTTCGGCGTCGTGCTCCTGATCGCCGTTCCGCTGGCCGTCCGGCAACTGGGGGGGACCGGCGACCCGCTGGCTGACCGGCTGCTCGGGCTGGTACGGCGGGCGGCCTTCCCGGCGATCGCGCTGTTGGCGGTCGCGTTCGCGCTCGGGGTGTCACCCATCTCGGGGCTCCTCGCCGTTCCGTGGCTGATCGTGGCATCCGTCGGAGCCCTCGCCGCCGGGATCGCGGCGCTGAGCCTCGCCCGACACGAGCCGCGGGCCCTCCTTCGGCCGGCTCGCCACCACGTCGCATGGGCCGCGCTCGTGTACCTGGCTATCGGTGCCGGCAACGCCGCGGCGGATCGGTTCGGCATCCAGCCGTTCGGGTTCGCACCGACGATCGTGCTCCTGACCGCGGTCCACTTCCACGTCGCCGGGTTCGTGCTGCTGGTGGTCGGTCTGGACGTGGAGCGCGTCCGGCCGTCGCGGATCACCCTGGTCGCGTTGGCGTCGGTCGTGGTCGGGATGCCCGTGACCGCAGCCGGGTTCTTCGGCGTGCCGCTGGCGAACCTTCTTGGCGCCGTGCTCGTGGCCGGCGGCGGAGCCGGGATCGGTGTTGGTCTGGTGCGTGCGTCCAGCTTGCGGCGCGGGATTCCTGCTCGAGTGCTGAGCGTCGTCGCCGGCCTGAGCCTTCTGCTGGCGATGCCACTGGCGGTGGCCTATGCGATCGGCCAGGCCACCGGGAACTTATGGCTGGACATCCCCGTGATGGCCCGTACGCACGGCGCCCTCGTGGTCCTTGGCTTCGCCATCCCAGCCACCGTCGGGATGGCGATGGATCGTCGAATCGACGAGGGACGCAGGCCCGCCGTACGACCGCGGCAGATGGGTCGTGGACGCGTACGGCCATATCTCCTCGGGCTGGTCGTCGGACTGACCTTTGGTGTGGCCTGGCTCACTGGGGGAACGGTGGCGTGGGTGCTCGGACTGGCGACCGTTGCCCTGCTGGCGCTGGACCAACGGCGATCCGTCCTGGTTCCCGTGGCGCTGGTGGGTTTTGGTGCTGCCACGACCGCGGTCCTGCGGTTCGCCGATGCCCGATGTCAGATCGATTGCGTCGGCCCGGACCTCACGCCGTGGTTGCTCCTCGGTGGCGGCGCGCTGGCCATGGGGACCGTTCTTATCCTGTGGAACGTTCGCCGTATGCGGGCCGCACGACCGTGACGCGCGTCGCGATCACGGGCGCGAACGGGTTCGTTGGCCAGCACCTGACGACGAGACTGCGAGCGGTAGGCGACGACGTCGTGGTCCTGTCACGCCGGACCGGGTTCGACCTCGCGGCGCCGGATGTCGGCGCGCTGACCATGGCACTCGACGGCTGCGACGCCGTCGTCCATTGCGCGGGCATCAACCGGGAGATCGGCGCGCAGACATACGACGCGGTCCACATCCGCGGCACCCGAACGCTGATCGAAGCTGCCCAGACCGCGAAGGTCGGCCACATCAGCATCCTCAGCTTCCTCCGCGCCCGGCCGGACGGTCCGACGAGCTACCACCGCTCGAAATGGGCGGCCGAGGAACTGGTCCGCAACAGCGGCCTCCCGTACACGATCCTGAAGGCTGGCGTGATCCACGGTCGCGGCGACCACATGCTCGACCACCTGAGCCACGCCCTCCATACATTCCCGGTATTCGGCCTGGTCGGGATGGACGAGCGGGCCGTGCGCCCGGTGGCCGTCGACGATGTCACCCGGATCCTCGCGGCGGCCGCCCACGGCGACGATCGATTGCGCAACACCACCCTCGCGGTCCTCGGCCCGAACGAAAAGTCGCTCGGAGCGGCAGTGCGACGCGTGGCCGCGACCGTGGGACGACGACCGATCTACGTGCGTCTGCCGATCGCGGCCCACCTCGCCCTGGCACGGGCGTGCGAGATGTCGATGCGCGTCCCGCTGATCTCGATCGCCCAGGTCCACATCCTGGCCGAGGGCGTGACCGTGCCGGCGCCGTTCGCCGACCTCCCTCCGATGGACCTCAGACCGGCGACGCCTTTCGACGAGGCGTCCATCAGGGCCGGTCTGCCGGAACCTGGAGGGTTCGGCTGCCACGACCTGCGCTGGTGCCGGGCGTGACGACGCGGATCGACCTGACGACGGACATCGACGCCCCGATCGACCTCGTGTTCGACCTCGCGCGCGACCTCGACCTGCACGCCCGATCCATGGCCCACACGAACGAGCGCGCGATCGGTGGTCGCACGACCGGCCGGATAGAGGCGGGTGAGATGGTCACCTGGCGCGCTCGCCATTTCGGGCGGTGGTGGACGCTCACATCGAGGATCACGATCGTCGACCGACCAACGCGTTTCGCGGACGAGCAGGACACGGGGCCATTCGCCTGGTTCCGCCACGAGCACCGATTCGAACCGCTGCCCGACGGCCGGACACGAATGCACGACCACTGGAAACATCGCTCGCCACTGGGCCTGCCCGGCGCCATCGCCGACCGACTCGTCCTCGGCGGCTACATGCGCCGATTGCTCGAGACCCGCAATCGAACCCTCAAGCGCGAAGCGGAATCGATCGCGAAGAACGCCTAGCCGCGACGGTCGATCTCCTCGCGCAGGGCAGCGAGGTGCTCGATGGCGAGCAGGTCCTTTGGTCGACCGGCGGCGCGCTTCATCGCGATGACGTCGTCGAGGCTTGCGATCATGACCGGAAGGCGGTCGTACTCGAAGTGGATGGCTCGGGACGCCAGCGTCGCAAAGTCCAAGCCGGGATCTGGGCGCGCCAGGAGATCCAGATCCCCAAAGCGCGTCCGAAGGGTGAACACGTCGCCCGCTCGCAGTGCCCTCGCGTCGACAGGGGCGACGACACCGTCAGGCATCCCGCGGCGCACCGCCATGACGTTGGCCAGGACCTCACCCAGACGCTCCAGGTTGTCGTGGTCAAGATCGAAGCAGATATCCAGGTCTTCGGTGATGAGCGGCGATCGGTGGGCTGGCCGCCCAGGCCCACGGATCGCCGCTCATCACCGAAGACCTGGATATCTGCTTCGATCTTGACCACGACAACCTGGAGCGTCTGGGTGAGGTCCTGGCCAACGTCAT
>JANOIS010000230.1:0-7687 GCA_031407755.1 Chloroflexota bacterium
CAGAATCTTCACCCGTTCCCCACGGGTGCGGCCATCGGCGAGTCACACGGGGCCGACTGGGCGGCGGCGCAGATCGCGGGCGAGTTGCGATCCGCCGGGCTGCCGGCGTCGGGCGACGGCTGGCCGATCCTCGACATCGTCCTGCTCGGGATGGGGGCGGACGGGCATCTGCTGTCCGTGTTCCCGGGCTCCGCGGCGTTCGAATCAAGCGCCTGGGCGATGGCGATCCCGGCCCCCACCCACATCGAGCCGCATGTCGAACGAGTGACCCTGAACCCGGCGATCCTCGGCGCGGCTCGGCAGCTCGTAGTCGTGGTTGTGGGTGCCGGCAAGGCCGAGATCCTTGGCGCGGTCCTTGGGTCGGAAGTGGATGTGCGCCGCTGGCCCGCCCAGCTTGCCCGCCGGTCCGGCGCCACCTGGATCCTCGACGGAGCCGCGGCGGCCAACCTGCCGGCGTGATGGACCCGGCGATCGATATCCGACGCGCGACACCCGACGACGCTGCGGGCATCGCCGACGTCTGGCTCGCGTCATGGCGCGCCACGTTCGATTTCGGGCCGTCGCACCCGGACGACGACGTCCGTCGCTGGTTGGCCGCCGTTCTCGTGCCGCGGTCGGAATGCTGGGTCGCGGTCGAACCCGCAGGGCGGGTCGTCGGGATCCTGGCATTGTCGGACACGATGATCGAGCAGCTGTACCTCGCCCCGGACTGGATCGGGCGCGGCCTCGGTCGGCGGTTCATCGCGCTCGCCATGGCGCGTCGGCCGGCCGGTCTCGATCTGTACTGCTTTCAGGTGAACGCGCGGGCTCGACGATTCTATGAGGGCCAGGGTTTCGCCGCGGTCGGGTTCGGTGACGGATCGGCCAACCAGGAGCATCAGCCGGACGTGCGCTACGCGTGGCGACCGGTGGCTCCGGACCGCGTCGTCACGTCCGCTGATGGAACGCCGATCGCGGTGTTCTCTTCGGGCGTGGGACCGCCGCTGGTCCTCGTCCACGGCACATCCGCCGACCACACCACGTTCCGGGTCATCGGGCCGGCCCTGGCGGCGCGGTTCACGATCCATGCCATCGACCGTCGGGGGCGCGGAGCGTCCGGCGACGCTGCGCCGTATTCGATCGAGCGCGAGTTCGAGGACGTCGCGGCGGTGGCGTCGTCGATCGCGGGCGCGGGTGGTGGGCCGGTCGATGTCGTCGGGCACTCGTACGGCGGTCGCTGTGCCCTCGGGGCCGCGCTGCTGACCGCGGATATCGGGCGGGTGGTGTGCTATGAGGGCGCCCCGACGCCGCCTGGCGTTCGATACGGCGACGCGGGACTGGCCGCGGAGCTGGCGACCCTCGCCGACCGGGGCGCCAACGACGAGCTGCTCGCCACGTTCCTGACCCGGGTCGTGGGGATGAACGAGGTCGACCTCGCGGCCTATCGCGCCAACCCCGTCTGGGCGGCCCGGGTCGCCGCCGCACCGACGATCGTGCGCGAGCTTCGGGCCGAGAGATCCTCCGCCGCCGGATTGGACCGGCTCGGCAGCGTCCGCCAGCCCGTGCTCCAGCTGCTGGGTGGCAGCAGCCGATCCGCGTTCGGGGCGGCGCCCCGCGCCCTCGATGAGCGGCTCGCGAACGGCGGTGTCGTCGTCATTCCGGGCGCGAGGCACGCGGCCCACCACACCCATCCGGGCGCTGTGGTCGAGGCGCTGACTGCATTCCTTTCCGATCCACGCGGTGAGCTCCATGGGATACTCCGGAGGTGACTGACCTCGGGATCGTCGAGTGGATCGTCCTCGGCTTCCTGGCCGGGGCCATTTCCGGAGCGCTAATTGGCGGGCGGACGGCGCGTGGTTGCCTGCCCAACATCGTCGTCGGCATCCTCGGCGGCGTGGTCGGCGGCTGGCTGGCCGGCCAGATGGGGTTCACCCAGGTAAGCGGGGTCATCGCCGTCATCGTCACCGCGGTCTTCGGCTCGATCGTCGTGCGCCTCATCCTCAACGCGCTGAGTCACGACCGCTGAGTCGCGGTCCGCGGGGCCGGTCCGCGGGGCGCGTTCCGCTCGGGCCCGCTCGATGTCGCTGCCACCTACGAAATTGGCACAGCTCTGCACGATGCATCGCTTCGTAGCCCCGAATCGGCAGTCTGAGCAACCGATCGTGCACGGCTGTGCGGAATGTGTGGGTGGTACCGACGTGCCTGGGCGGACCGCGCACGGCTGTGCAGGATGTGTGAGTGGGGCCGACATCGGTCCACGGGCCCCGCCGGCCCAGCGCCCTCGGACGGCCGCGGCTACCATCAACTCATGACCGATTCCCCACCCGCCGACGCCCCGTCGCCCGGGGCCGCGCAGGCGACCCGCCCCTACTCCCCCGGGCTCGAAGGGGTCATCGCCGGCGAAACCAGCCTCTCGTACATCGATGGTGAACGTGGCCGGCTGATCTATCGCGGGTATCGCATCGGCGATCTCGTCGCACATGGCACGTTCCCGGCCGTGGCCAACCTGTTGTGGACCGGCGAATGGGATCCCGCCCACCACCTGCCCACTGCCCGGGTCCCGCCCGAGGTCCTCGCGATCCTCCGCGCGCTGCCCACGACCACCAAGCCGATGGACGCGTTGCGCACCGCCGTCTCCGCATGGGGCGCAACGCAGGACCTCCCGTGGCCACCGACCGTCGAGCAGGCACGGGCCCTGACGGCGTTCTCGCCCTCGGCGCTGGCCGCCTTCGTCCGACTCCGCGCCGGCCAGGACCCGATCGAACCCGATCCGTCACTGGACCTCGTTCCGGGCTTCCTGTACCAACTCACAGGTTCCCCGCCCGACGAAGGCACCGCCCGCGCGCTCGATGCGTACTTCATCGTCGGCTCGGAACACGGGTTCAACGCCTCGACCTTCACGGCCCGGGTCATCACTTCGACGCGCTCGGACATCGCGTCGGCCGTGGTCGGTGCGATCGGGACGATGAAGGGGCCGCTCCACGGCGGCGCGCCATCGGAAGTCGTCGATCAGCTCAGCCATGTCGGCTCGGCGGATCACGCCGAAGCCTGGGTCCGCGAGGCGCTGGCGAAGGGCGAACGGCTCATGGGCTTTGGCCACCGCGTCTATCGCGCCTACGACCCGCGAGCCAGGGCGTTGCGCATCGTCGCCGAGGGCATGGCCAACAAGCCTGACTGGCTCGCGCTCGCGATCGAGGTCGAGGACGTGGCGCTGCGGATCCTGGCGGAGAAGCATCCGGAGCGACCGCTCAAGACCAATGTCGAGTTCTACGCGGCACCGGTGCTGATGGGTGTCGGCCTGACCCCGGACCTGTTCCCGGCCACGTTCTCCCTGGCTCGCCACGCCGGCTGGACCGCCCACGCCCTTGAACAAGCCGCCAACAATCGACTCATCCGCCCCGACGTCAACTACATCGGCCCACCCGAGCGCGACCTTCCGAGCTGACCCCGCGGAGAGCCCGATTCCAGCGCAGCTGGAGCAAGGAACCAAACCTGCCTGGCCGCCGGGACCGATCGACCCCGATCTCTCGAAACATCCCGGTCGGGAACGGCGTATTGGCCTCCCGACGGCATGCACTCCAGCGTCACTGGAGTCCTGAGCACGGGTCGTCGGGGCTGGGGAGCATCGTCGTCGCTTGTACCAGGCTGGCTGGAACGGCTCCGCTCGGCGAGACCGCTACAGCCAGCCGCGCCGCCGGAAGAGGACGACGAGGCCGATGAAGACGGCTGCCATCATGCCCAGGATCACGAAGAACGAAACAGCCTCGCCCTCGCCTGGGAAGTGCACGTTCATGCCGAAGATGCTCGCGATGAGGGTCAGCGGCAGGAGCACGACGCTGGCCGCAGTGAGGACGCGGAACGAATCGTTCAGCCGATGCGACAGCACGGACTCGTTCGTGGATTCGAGCCCTTCGATGACTTCCTTGTAGTTTTCGAGCGTGTCCCAGGTCCGCTCGGCGGCGTCCGAGATGTCATCGAAGTAGATCTCGAGCTCCTCCTGGAGGTAGCGCTGCTTGGTGCGCTCGAGATCGCGCAGCACGGCGCGCTGCGGTCGGACGATCTTGCGGAAGTTGATGATCTCCTGCTTGGCCTCGGACAGCTCGCGGACGATCTCACTCGATCGACCTTCGAAGATGTCGTCCTCGAGCCGCTCCAGCTTGAGACCCATCTTGCGCAGCATCGGGAAGGCGGCGTCCACGCCGGTGTCGACGATCTTGTAGAGCAGGTAACCCGAGCCCTTGGAGAACGTCGCCTCGCGCAGGTCCTCCTTCTCGCGGTAGCGCTCGAACATGGCAGCGAGGGGCGGCAGCGGGATGTTGGGCAGGGTGATGAGGTAGTCGGGGCCCAGAAACAGGTCCAGTTCGGCGGTCAGGATGCGCCCGGTGTCCTTGTCGAACAGCGGGAAGTGCAGGACGATGAAGACGTAGTCGTCGTACTGGTCAAGTTTGGGGCGCTGGTTGCGCGAGTAGACGTCCTCGTAATCGAGCGGGTGGAAGGCGAAGTGCTCTTCCATCCAGTCGCGATCGGCGGTCCGCGGCGACTCGATGTGGATCCAGCGGATTCCGGCGGCCTCGATGATCTCGGGTTCTGCCGCGGCGTCGGGCGCGACCGGATCCGCCGGCCCGCTCGAGCGGCGGAGCCGGGGGCGCGGCAGTGGGGGTGGGCGCGGGATCGCGATGTTCGGCACGTCGTGATGGTACGGCACGCGCAATGCGACCCGTCTCGGGCGACGGTGTCGTACAGTCCGGCAGCTCATGACGGACCTCCTCCTCGACCGATCTGCCTCGCCCCGCTCGCCCGACTCACTGGGCGCGCGTGCCTGGCGAAACCGCCATGAACTCGTCGGCCTTGCCCTGGTCGCGACGATCTATGTGGCGATCGTCGCCTTTTCGTCGCCGTGGGGTCGGCTGTGGGGAACCGGCCAGGACGCCTACTGCTATTGGTTCCCGACCCTCGCCGATCCCTATGCCCGTTCCGACTGGACGGATCCGATCGCCTACGTCTACTCGCCGGCCTTCCTGCAGCTGCTGACCCCGATCCGCGCCCTGCCGTGGCAGCTGTACATGGCGGTCTGGACGCTGATCCAGTTGGGTGCCGTGTTCGTGCTGACCGGGCGTCGCTGGTTCGCGCTTGGCGTCGTGCTCGGGATCATGGAGATCGCCGGGGGGAACATCCACATCGTGCTGGCCGCGGCCATGGTTCTCGGCTTCCGCTGGTCGTGGACGTGGTCGCTGGTGCTGCTGACCAAGATCACGCCGGGGGTCGGGCTGCTGTGGTTCGTGGTCCGCCGAGAGTGGCGGCAGCTGTTCATCGCCCTGGGTGCGACGGCCCTGATCGTGGCGGTGTCCTTCGTGCTCATGCCCGACGCGTGGTTTCGCTGGAGCGAGGTGCTGCGCAACGTGGCCGGACGAGACGGGACATGGGCCGCGGTACCGATCCCGTTCCTTGTGCGTGTGCCCTTCGCGGTGGCCCTGGTGGTCTGGGGCGCGCGGACCGATCGCCGCTGGACGGTACCGGTGGCCGGTATGCTCGCCCTGCCCGCCCTGTGGTACGGCGGCTTCGCGATGCTGCTGGCGGTCATCGCGCTGCGGCGGCCGACCGGGCTGGCGACCCATCCGCCCGAAACTCGCTGAGCGGGTCGGGTGCGCTGGGGGGCGGGGCGAGGCCCACAGCACGACATTCACCCGGTGAATATGCCGTGGCCGCCGAGCGACCGCCAGGCCCGTAGTCACCCCGTGAATGTCTCGCTATGGATCGCGCGGTTCCCGCCCCGCGCGGTGGCTGGCTGCCCGGGAGGGTGCGGCCTAGCGATCGCCTGGCGGAACATCCAGCCAGCCCTCACGGACGGCACGCATAGCGAGCTCTGTCCGCGACGCCACACCGAGGCGCTCGAACAACCGGGCGAGGTGCGTCTCCACGGTCTTGGCCCCGATCTGCAGGGCCGCGCCGATCTCGTCGTTCGTCCGCCCCTGGGCCACGAGCGTGACGACCTCGTGCTCGCGCGGGGAGAGCCGGACCGCACCGCCACCACCAGGCCGGACGGAGAACGCCAGCCCACCCGCGGCGACCCGCCGGATCGCGTCGACCAGCTCGGGGAGTGGCGCGGTCTTGAGCACGAACCCGGCCGCCCCAAGTCGCAGCGCCGCCTCGGCGTACTGCGGGTAGTCATAGGCGGTCAGGATGATGACCGCGGGCCGATCCGCGGCTCCTTCGGGGGTGAGTGCCCGCAGGCCGCTGTCCGTTCCGAGTCGGATGTCGAGCAGCACGACATCCACCCGCGTCGCGTCGAACAGGCCCGCCTCGACCGCCGCTTCGCGCGACGCCGCAACCCCGACCACCTCGAAGTCCGGCTGCGTCCGCAGGATCGACGCGGTCCCCTCGCCCACCACCGGGTGGTCGTCGACGATCCCGACCCGGATCAGCTTGCCCGCCACTCGAGCGCGACGTGGGTCCCGCCCGCCGGCCAGCGCCGCACGTCGAGGATCGCGCCGATCGCCTCGGCCCGCTGCTGCATGTTGAGCAGGCCGAAGTGGCCGGCACGGTCGGCGCCCTCGCCGGCACCCGGCTCGATGCCGGGCCCGGCATCATCGATGGACATGCTGGCGCCTCCCGGCGTCGTCGCGTAGCGCACGTGGATCGGCGGCCGGCCGTGCTTGACCGCATTGGCCAGCGCCTCCTGGGCGACCCGGAAGAAGGCCAGCTCCACGTCCGCGGGGGGTCGCGCCCCATCCGCCCTTTCCAGCCTGACCTCCCCGCCGGCCAGGCGTTCGATGCGCAGAACCAGCCAGTCGAGCGCCGGCCCGACGCCCAGGTCGTCGAGGATCGGCAGCCGCAGATCCCCGCAGATCGCGCGCAATCGATCGGACACGGTCCGCGCGATGTCGGCGCCCTCGGTGTCGCCGGCCGCATCGAGGCGATGGACGAGCAGGGTCAGCTCCTGGAGCGCGTCGTCGTGGATGTCTGCCGCGACCCGTGCCCGCTCCGCCTCCGTTGCGGCGACGACGAGGTCACGCTGGAGGGTCGCCCTCGAAGCGAGCCGAACCAACGGCCGGATCGTGAACCGACCCGCCGCGAGCACCAGCAGGAACCACAAGGCGAGTGGAACGCCATTCGCCGAACCGGTCGACGCGAGGGCGATCCCGGGCGTGACCCCGGCAACCGCGTACTCGGTCGTCGCCAGCAAGCGTCCGCTGGGGAGCGGGTTCGTCACGGCGCGACGGATCGGCTGAGCCGCGCCGAGACCCGGGATGAGCGGGATCGCGCCGACGAGGGCCCAGCGCAGGAAGCTCTCGCCCGACCACGGCTGCATGCCCGTGGCAACGAGCCCGATGATGACGGCACCGACGGCGCCGCCCACGACGGCGAACGAGGCAAATCGGCGGTCTTCCTCGTCCTCGATCCGCTCCAGCAGGCCGAACGCCAGGGGAATGACGGCCGCCGTCGTCAGGAGCGATCCGATAACCCGCAGCCCCGGCGACCATGATGCGTCCAACGGCGTTACGAGAAATGGCGTCGCCGTCGCGACGGCCAGTGGTGTCGCGAGCGGTCGCAGCACCTCGCCGGCACGCCCACTGACCAGCCACCAGCCGACGAGCATCATCACCGCGGCACCAAGCACGAGCGTTGTCTGGGGGACAACAGGCGCTGGTCGGACTGGCGCTCGCGTGGGGGACGCGAGCGCCGGTCCTCCTCCTCGATGAGCCGCTGG
>JANOIS010000265.1:0-2158 GCA_031407755.1 Chloroflexota bacterium
CACGTTCGACGAACGCTGGTTCACGGTTGCCCGCGGCCTCGCCGACCGGATCCTGGACCGGTTCGCTGACCCGGCCGGCGGGTTCTTCGATACGGCCGATGACCACGAGCGGCTCATCACGCGGCCCAAGGATGTGCAGGACAACGCTGTGCCGTCCGGGGGTGCGATGGCGACCACGGTCCTGCTTCGGCTGGCGGCGTGGACCGGGGAGGGGCGCTATCGCGAGGCCGCGGAACGGGCGCTCGGCACGGTCGCGTCGTACCTCGTCCGCTACCCGACGGGCTTCGCGCAGTGGCTGGTTGCGGCCACGTTCGCCACGGCCGTGGTGGACGAAGTGGCCGTCGTCGGGGATCTTGCCAGCGACGCGACCCGGGCCCTGCTGGCGCCGACCAGGGCCGAGTGGCGCCCCAACCAGGTCGTGGCCGCCGCCCCGCCCGAGCGCGTTGCCGGATCCGCCGTCCCCCTGCTGGCCGTCCGGGTGGCCGTGGACGGACTGCCGACGGCCTATGTATGCCGCAACTTCGCGTGCCAGATGCCGGTCACCGACCCGGGTGCGCTCCGGGTGCGACTTTCGGGGTGATCGAGCCGCGACCGGCCGCGACCGTTGTGCTGCTGCGGCCCGGCCCGGCCGGACTGGAGGCGCTGCTCACCCACCGGCCGACCACCATGGCCTTCGCCGCGGACATGCATGTCTTCCCGGGTGGTCGCGTGGACGCGGGTGATGCGGATCCGCGACTTGCGGCGTCTTCGGTCATCGTTGCGGAGGCGGCCGCGGTGGCGTTGGGTGGCGACCTGGCTCCACGGGCAGCGTTGGCTGCCTACGTGGCCGCGATCCGCGAGTGCTTCGAGGAATCGGGGGTCCTGCTTGCGGACCTGCCACGCGGGGTCGACGTGGCCGCCGCTCGCGATCGACTCCTGCGCGATGCCGGCGCCTTTGCCGAGCTGGTTGACGAGCTTGATCTCCGACTCCGAACCGACCTGTTGATCCCGCTGTCGCGCTGGGTGACGCCGACCGGGTTGCCGCGGCGGTTCGATGCCCGGTTCTTCGCGGCAGCCATGCCGGACGGTGCGTCGGCCAGCCTGGTCGGCCAGGAAGTCGTGGCGCACGCGTGGCTCACGCCGCGGGCCGCGCTCGACGCCATGGCTGCCGGCACGATCGGCCTGTGGGCACCCACCTCCACGACACTCCAGCAACTGGAGCACGCGCGGTCGATCGATGAGATCCGTGATCGAGCGACCCCGCGGGCCCTGGGCTCGATCGTCGTCGAACGTGTCGACGGGGAAGTCGTCCGCATCCAGATGCCGGCCGGGGGCGGCGTTGCCGGGCAGCCTGTCAACGCGTACCTTGTGGGCCGATCCTCGTGCGTGCTGGTGGATCCAGGCGACCCGACGGGTCCGGGCGTGGATGCAGCGATCAAGGCTGCGGCGGAGGGTGGCGGTCGGATGGTGGCCGTGGCGTTGACCCACGCCGATCCCGATCACGCCGCAGGTGCCGAATCCGTCGCGGTCCAGCTGGGTGTCCCGGTCCATGCCGCGCCCGGTCGATCGCGAGACCTGCCATTCGAGGTGACGGCGATGGTCGATGGCGACGCCGTGCCCGGATCCGACGTTCCGCTGCGGGTCGTGGAGACGCCCGGCCCGACCCCTGATCACGTTGCCTTCGTGGTGGGGGAGGGGAGGCTGGCGCTGGTCGGGGATCTGGATCGGGTGCGCGGGTCTCGGTCCATCCTGGGCCCGACGGATGCGACCGCGTGGTCACGGTCCGAGGCAACACTCCGTTCCGTGGCGCCCGGCGCTCGCTGGCTCGGCGGCCACCCAACACCACCGGCCGCCGCCTGAGCCGCCGCCTGAGCCGCCAGGGCAGCCCCCGTGCCCTGAATCAGTCGATTGAGCGTGACCCATGCCCCCAGACTACATCGATCCGTCAGCTGGGGCCACCCTCACGAGAGATCTGTCGCAAATAGGGCAGCCTGCCTGACCTCGGGCCAGACCGGCCCGCGTGCGAGCCGCCGAGTGAGCCCGCGTTGACGCGGATGGCGCCGCACCGCACGCTTCGCACATGATCGAACCCACCGGCCAGACCATCGACGGCACACCCTGGGAAGAGCCTCGACCGCCCCACCTGCCGGATCGGCTGGCATCCATGCCGTGGCTCGCC
>JANOIS010000283.1:0-8627 GCA_031407755.1 Chloroflexota bacterium
GGACCCACATCAGTCGCCGGGCCGTGCTTCGCGCAGGCGCGTTTGCCGGGACCAGTGCGGCCCTCGTCGCGTGCGGTGTCACCACGCCGCCAGCATCCGTCGGTTCGGCACCACCGGCGGGGGCGACACCCGTCCCGGCCACTGACGCTCCGCCGCCGTCGGCAGCGGCTGCGCGAGGCGGCACGATCAGGATGGGCGCATTCGAGGGCGGCCTTACCGATGGATTCCTGCCCTGGAAGCAGTTCGGTCAGGAATTCGCCTGGAACTGGTGCGCCCAGTCCCTGGTCTCGATCGCCGCGGACGGGACGATTTTGTACGACCTGGCTACCAGTTTCGACGTCAGCCCGGACGGGAAGACCTACACGTTCCACCTCGTCGAGGGTGCGACCTGGCACGATGGCACGCCGGTCACGGCTGACGATGTGGCGTTCACCTACAACACCGGTTTCAAGGCCTCCGCCGGCTCGAACATCGGCGGTCGGCTGGCACCGATCTCGGGCTCCAAGGCCGCGGTGGATGACACGACCGGCGCGACCGATGCCGTCGGCATCAAGGTCATCGACCCGCTGACGATCTCCTTCGACCTCGATGAGCCCAACGCGCAGCTGGTGCCGAACGTATTTGCCATCATCCGGATCGCGCCGAAGCATCCGTTCGAGGGCAAGGCGCTGGCCGACTACGCCAGTCTGCCGATCTCCCAGGAACTATTCATCGGCTCCGGTCCGTTCAAGATGTCCGAGTTCAAGGCCAAGGAGTTCGTGAACTTCGAGCCGCATGCGGGGTACAAGAACGGGAGCGGGTACAGCGGGCCACCGGCCGCGGACAAGGTCTCCATCCGGATCTACGCCGACGATGCCGCGCAGATCCTGTCGACCCAGTCAGGTGAAGTCGATTTCAACTACGTCAGACGGCCGAGCGGCGACAAGCTGCAGACCCTGCAGGCGATCGATGGCATGACCGCCCAGCAGTCACTGGTCGGCTTCAACATCTTCTTCTCGGTCAACCTGCTCAACCCGAGCACGCCCCTGCTCAAGGACAAGCGCGTGCGCCAGGCCCTGGTCTGGGCGCTCGATCGGCACACCCTGGTGGATGACGTCCTTGGCGGGGTCTTCAAGGTCCCGACGGTGGTCAACCACTGGATCCAGGAGTGGGCCGTGGCCCCGGACCTCGAGACCTACGACCCGCAGGATGTTCCCAAGGCGGAGCAGCTGCTCAAGGACGCCGGCTGGGATCCGAGCGTGGTCCTCGATGTGCGCCACTATCCGCCCACCCTGGATCCGGACGTGCCGGTCATCCAGGCGATGTGGGAGGACGTCGGCGTGAAGATCAAGCTGACGCCGCTGCCGGACGACACGTTCATCGCCGATTTCTACGAGGACAAGGACCTGAGCACGCCCAAGGACGATGGACCGCGTTACGACATCGCCCTGGTCTATGGCTTCGGGACGCTGGATGGGTCACCGTGGGGTTCGGACGAACAGCTCGGCTCGACGCGCGTCTACCCCAACGGCTTCAACTCCATGCGCTTCGCCAACACCGAGTGGGACAGCGAGTTCGCTGCGGCCCTCAAGGAGACGACCCAGGACGCCCAGGCCCCGCATTTCCAGCGCTGCAGCCAGATCTTCAACGAGGAGCTGCCGTATATGCCGATCTATCAGCGAGTCGACTACGCGGTCGTCTCGAACAAGCTGAAGGGTCCGGAGAAGGCTCCGATCACCCATCCATCGGCTGGCGGCATCCACTTCTGGGAGTGGTACGTCGAGGCGTAGGCAGCAGCCACCAGGGACCTGGAGCAACGACGGTCGCGAGCCACCCGGCACGCGACCGTCTACCGTGATATCCACATGCTGCGCTTCATCGCTCGCCGGCTTCTGATCGCGGTCCCGATCCTGCTCGGTGTGTCGGTCGTGACGTTCACGTTCGCCAATCTGGCGCCGGGCGATCCGGTCTCCGCCCTGGTGCGGCCGGGCAGCGACGTCAAACCTCAGGACATCGAAAAGCTCAAGGAAGCGCTCGGACTCAACAAGCCGATGCCGGAACGCTACGCGGCATGGCTTGGCCAGGTAGTCCAGGGCAACCTCGGCGTGGAACTGGTCGGTGGCGGATCCATCGCCAAGGCCCTGGCCAAGCGGATCCCGAACACCATCAAGCTGATGGGTACGGCCCTGACCATCAGCGTGGTCGTCGGCGTCCTGCTCGGGATCCTGTCCGCCTTCCGCCAACATTCCAAACTGGACAATGCGATGACCGTGGTGGTCATCTCCGGCATCTCGCTGCCACCCTACCTGCTGGCGATCCTGGCGATCTACTTCCTGGCCGTCGTCCCATTCCAGATATTCGGCGTGAAGCTCCTCCCGGCCGGTGGCATCCAGGACCCCGTCAGCTCCCTGCCGCCCATCGTGGATGAACTGTGGCATCTGATCCTGCCCGCCCTGGTCCTGGCCTTCGCCGGCACGGCGACCTTTCTGCGCTACACGCGGGCGAGTGTCCTCGAGGTGATGCGCCAGGACCACGTCACGACCGCCCGCTCCAAGGGTCTCAGCGAACGCGTCGTGCGTATCCGCCATGTCCTGCGCAATGCCCTGCTGCCGGTCGTCACCGTGCTGGGATTGAGCCTGCCGTCCCTGATCGTCGGCGCGATCTTCGTGGAGACGCTGTTCTCGTGGCCGGGCGTGGGCCAGTATGCGATCGAGTCCACGCGCGAGCATGACTATGCGGCGATCATGGCCGTCGGACTGCTGACCTCCGTGGCGATCATCATGGCCAACCTCATCACGGACATCGCCTACGCGTTCGTCGACCCGCGGATACGCGTCAGGTGACCGTCCCGCTGCCCGCCGCCAGCGCTCCCGACGTCCAGATATGGCAACCCAGCGTGGACCTCGCGGCCCACGTGGCTTCGTCACCACGCCAGCTTGCGTGGCGGCGATTCCGGCGCAACCGGCTGGCCATGGGCGCTCTCGTGGTGCTGGCCGTCTTCGCGACCCTGGCCATCCTGGCACCGATCGTGGCCCCCTACGATCCGACCGAGGTCGATAGCAAGGCATTCGGCAAGCCACCCAGTCTGGCGCACCTGCTTGGCACCGATCGCTCGGGGCGAGACGTCCTGTCGCGCTTGATGCACGGGGCGCGCGTCTCGCTGTCGGTGGGCGTCGTCGCGGTCTCCATCTATCTCGCCATCGGGATCACGCTGGGATCGCTGGCCGGGTACCGACGAGGTTTGACTGACGCGATCATCGGGCGGGTGACGGACACGGTCATGTCGTTCCCGGGCCTGATCATCATCCTGGCCATCGTGCCGATCGTGGGCCGAAGCCCGTTGAACATCATGATCGTCATCGGGCTGCTCAACTGGCCGGCCGTCACCCGTCTCGTGCGGGGCGAGTTCCTGTCGCTCCGGGAGCGGGAATACACGCTGGCCGCCCGGGGCATCGGCGCTCGGGACCGAAGGATCATCGGTCGGCACATCCTGCCCAATATCGCCGGGCCCCTGGTCGTGCTGGCCAGTTTCGGGATGGCTGACGCGATGATCACCGAGGCCGGCCTGTCCGTGCTCGGCCTCGGCATCCAGCCACCGGATTCGAGCTGGGGTGGCGATCTGCAGGCGGCCACGGATGTCGGCGTCCTGGTCCAGAAGCCGTGGCTGTGGATGGCGCCCGGTGCCGCGATCGCGATCGCCGTCCTGTCCATCAACTTCATCGGCGACGGGCTGCGCGATGCGCTCGACCCGCGCGGCAACGTCCGGCGGCGATGACCGCCGACGGTACGCCTCTGCTCCAGGTGCGTGACCTGGTCGTGCGCTTCCGGACGGACGAGACCACGATCTACGCCGTCAATGGGGTCAGCTTCGACGTGGCCGCCGGCGAGACGGTCGGGCTGGTCGGAGAGTCCGGATGCGGCAAGAGCGTCACCAGCCTCGCCATCACGCGGTTGCTGCCCACCCCGGCCGGCCGCATCGAGGGTGGCGACGTCCTGATGTCCGGCCGGTCCCTGACGGCCCTGACCGAGGCGCACATGCGCGACGTCCGCGGGACGGAGATCGCGATGGTCTTCCAGGATCCGCTGACCAGCCTCAACCCCGTGCTGAGCATCGGCCGGCAACTGGCCGAAGGCATTCGAGCCCACGGGGACGCGACTGCGGCCCAGGCCCACGAACGGTCACTGGAGTTGCTGCGGATGGTCGGGATCGGCGACGGGGAGCAGCGCCTGCGGGCCTTCCCGCACCAGCTCAGTGGCGGGATGCGCCAGCGCGTGATGATCGCCATGGCCCTCGCGCTGCGACCGCGCCTGCTCATCGCGGACGAGCCCACGACCGCGCTCGATGTGACCATCCAGGCCCAGGTCATCGATCTGATCAAGGACCTTACCCACCAGATCGGGACGGCGGTGTTGATCATCACCCACGATCTGGGCGTGGTGGCGGACATGACCCAGCGGACGTTCGTGATGTATGCGGGGTTCATCGTCGAGAGCGCGACGACGCCCGATCTGTACGCCCGACCACGCCATCCCTACACCATCGGCCTGCTCAACTCCGTCTCCCGGATCGACCAGGAGCCCCGGGCGCTGCGGCCCATCGAAGGTGCGCCACCGGAGCAGACCGAGCCGCCCAGGGGCTGCCCGTTCGCGCCACGATGCGCCTGGCGCCTACCCGTGTGCTGGGATGACAACCCGGTCCTTCGGCCACATGACGCCGGCCTTCCCGTGGTCACCACCGGTCCGGATGCCAGCCACCTCGTGGCCTGCCACAATCCGGCGACGGCGGACGAGATCGACGCCGGCCGACCACTGAGCGCCGATTTCAGGGCCGCCGCCGACCCGCGCCGGCGGGCGCCGGTCGCATCGTGAGTGCCACAGCGCTTCTCGAGGTCACGGACCTGACCGTCCATTTCCCGGTCGGCGGACGGATCGGCTGGCGGGCGAACAAGGCGGTCATCCGCGCGGTCGATGGTGTGGATCTCAAGATCGAACGCGGCCAGACCCTGGGTCTGGTCGGGGAATCCGGCTCGGGCAAGACGACTGCCGGCCGGGCCATCGTCCGACTCCTGGATCCGACCAGTGGATCGATCAGGATCGAGGGTCAGGAGATCGCAACGTTGCGCGGTGAGGAGCTGCGTAAGCTGCGTCGCCGCTTCCAGATGATCTTCCAGGACCCGTATGCCAGCCTGAACCCGCGGATGACCGTCCGCTCCATCGTCGAGGAACCGCTCGTCATCCACGCGATCGGGTCACAGGTGGAGCGGGCCGAGCGAACCATCGAGTTGCTGGAACTGGTCGGTCTGTCGGCCAGGGCAGCGGACCGTTTCCCGCATGAATTCAGCGGCGGGCAGCGCCAGCGGATCGGTATCGCCCGGGCCCTCGCCCTCAATCCATCCCTGATCGTGGCGGATGAACCGATCAGCGCCCTGGACGTGTCCATCCGGGCACAGATCCTGGCCCTGCTGGAACGACTCCAGGCGGAGCTTGACCTGACCTACCTCATCGTCGCCCATGACCTCGCCATCGTCCGCCGGATCAGCGATCGGGTCGCCGTCATGTATCTCGGCCGCATCGCCGAGATCGCCCCGACGACCGAACTGTATGGAGCGCCACTCCATCCGTACACCATCGCCCTCCTGTCCGCCGTGCCGATCCCAGACCCGCTTGTCCAGGCCCGGCGGCGGCGGATCGTGCTGCGCGGAGAGATCCCGAGTCCGGCTGCCCCACCGACCGGCTGCCATTTCCACACGCGCTGCTGGCTGTACCAGCGCCTGGCTGAACCCGAGACCTGTCGGACCGAGCGTCCACCCCTCACGGTCGTGGGCGGCGACCGCCAGGTGGCCTGTCATTTCGCCGATCGGATCGACGGCAGCGCCGAACAGCGCCAGGCCACCGGCCGGCTCGCCCCCGCCACGGCCACTGCGCCCACCCCCGCGACCACCACGGAGGCATCATGAAGATCGGCCTGCTCCTGCCCCAGGGCTACTTCCACGAGTTCGAGGGCTGGGACCCCGTGGCCGCGTGGGAACGGATCCTGCACATCGCAAGGCTCGGCGAGCGGCTCGGCTTCGATTCCCTGTGGACCGGCGAGCATGTCCTTGCCAAGTGGGACCCGGAGGGGATGATGTTCGATTGCGTGACCCTGCACACCGCGATCGCCGCCGCGGTGCCCCGGGTCGATATCGGGTTCGGGGTCATCAACTCCACCTTCCGCAACCCGGCCATGACCGCCAAGATGGCCTCCACCCTGGACACGATCAGCGGCGGTCGGCTGATCCTCGGTCTCGGCTGCGGGTTCAAGGAGCGCGAGGCCAGGGCCGTCGGGGCGGACTTCCCGGACATGAAGGAACGGCTGGCCATCCTCGGCGAGCATCTCGAGATCATCAGCCGGATGACCAGGCGCGATGAACCGCCGGTCACCTTCGAGGGGGCTCACGTGCGGGTGGATGAGGCCGTCAACAGCCCCCGGACCGGCGGCGGCGACCACGTCCGGCTGGCCATCGGCGGCCACGGACGCAACGTGACCTTCCGCCTGGCCGCCCGCTACTGCGACGAGATCAATATCGACCTGCCGGCCGAGGACCTGGGCGAGGCGATGGTCGTGCTGGCCGATCGGTGCCACGAGATCGGTCGTGATCCGGCGACCCTGGGGGTGGTCACGGGCACCAACCCGGCCTGGCCGTACCCGGGCCTCAAGGTCACCGGCCGGCAGCGGTTCATGCGCAAGGAGGACCTGCCGGCGATCATGCCCTACGACTTCGACGCCTTGCTGCCGCGCGCCGACGAGATGGCCCAGTGGGTGGAGCTCGGGATCGATGGCGTCATCTGTGGCGTGCCGGGACTCGTCGATACGGACGAGGGTATCCACGAACTCATCGACGATCTGCGCAGCGCCGGCCTGGAGCTGTCGGCCGCTCCGTCACCCACCGGGGCGTAGGCCGTGCAGGTGGGACTGGTCCTCCCGCAGGGCTACTTCAACGAGTTCGAGGGCTGGGAACCGGGCCGCGCCTGGACCCGCATCGTGGAGGTCGCTCAGACCGCGGAGCGCCTCGGGTTCGATTCGATCTGGACCGGCGAACACGTGCTCTCCAAGTGGCCGGGCGAGTCGATCGCCTTCGATTGCTGGGCGCTCTCGTCGGGGCTTGCCCCGCTCGTGCCCCGCGTGGGGATCGGGCTGATCGTGCTGAACTCGACGTTCCACAACCCGGCCATGACGGCCAAGGCCGCGTCCACCCTGGACGTCATCAGCGGCGGTCGATTCACCCTGGGCCTGGGTGCCGGCTTCAAGGACAATGAGGCGCGCGCCTACGGTCACGAGTACCCGCCGCTCAAGGACCGCATGGAGTGGCTGTCGGAGCATTTCGAGATCATCTGGCGGATGACCCGTCAGGGCGAGCCGCCGTTCAGTCTGGAGGGCACCTACGCCCGCGTGGAGGAGGTGGCCGCCACACCGCGCTCCGCCCGCTCCCCGGGCGTCAGGCTGCTCATCGGTGGACACGGCAAGAACTACACGTTCCGCCTCGCCGCGCGCTACTGCGATGAGCTCAATCTCAACGTCTTCCCGGACGAGGTGCCCGCCCTCCTGGACGTGTTTCGCGAGCGTTGTGCGGAGATCGGACGCGATCCGGCGACCGTGGAGTTGAACTGCGGGACCAACCAGATCATGCGCTACAAGAACCTGCGCGTGACCGGCGGGCAGCGCTTCGCAGAGCCGCATGAACTCGCCTACCAGGACCCGGCGAAGGTCGCCGCGGTCGGCACACGGGCGGAGGAGCTGGCCCAGTGGCGTGAGCTCGGCTTTCATCGGCTGACCGCGGGCATCCCCGGCCTGCACAGCACGGATGAGGGCCTGTACGAGTTCATCGACGACTGCCGGACCGCCGGCATCGATTTCTTCGATCGAGCCAAGGAGGCCGCGCCATGACCGTTCGCATCGGGGTCATCGGGTCCGGGTTCATGGGCCGCACCTGGTCCGAGGTTGCGGCCAACCATGCGGCCGGGACGAGCCTGGTGGCGGTGGCGGGTGGACGCCGAGCCGCGGCACTCGCGGCCGACTACGGAATCGACGTCGAATCGTCCCCGGAGACCCTCATCGCCCGCCCGGACGTCGATCTCGTCATCCTGGCCTCGCCGCCGGCGGTCCACCGCGCCCAGACGCTTGCCGCGGCCGCGGCCGGCAAGCACGTCCTCGTCGAAAAGCCGATGGCTCAGGACGCGCTCGAAAGTGCGGCGATGGTCGACGCCTGTCGCACGGCCGGGGTCCGCCTGTCCGTCGTCTCGCAGCATCGATTCCGAGACACCCCGTCGGCCGCCCACCGGCTCATCGCCGAGGGGGCGATCGGTGAGGTGCGCATGATCCGGCTGACCGGGGCCGAAGTGGGCTGGTGGGACCTCAAGGCGCGCGGTGACGAGTGGAAGCTCGACCCTGCCCAGCAGACGGCGTGGGCGTCGTGGTCCGCCCACGGCTGCGACCTGATCCGCTGGCTGAGCGGCTCTGAACCGGTCCACGCCTACGCGCGCATCACCAACTTTTCGGGGGAGCCCGCGGGTGTCGGGCAGAGCGCGATGGCCCTGTACGAGATGGCGTCGGGGACGCTGGTCCAGATTTGGATGACCTACGAGGCGCCCAAGCCCGGGCTCGCGTCGAA
>JANOIS010000305.1:0-1952 GCA_031407755.1 Chloroflexota bacterium
GGCCATGCCGGGCAGCGACGCGATCGACACGTGCTCGTGGCCGTCGTACAGGATCCGTCCGTAGATCTCGTCCGAGACGACCCACAGCTCATCATCAACACCATCTCGTGCGCGCCGACCTTTGCGCAGGTGGGTGCGGTCCAGGCCCTGGTCGGGCCGCAGGATGACGTGGAGGCGATGGTCGTCGAGTTCAAGGCCCGGCGCGACCTCATCGTGAAGGGGCTGAACGAGATCCCCGGTGTGCGCTGCGCGACGCCGGTCGGGGCGTTCTATGTGTTCCCGTCCATCACCGGGACCGGGCTGTCCGGTGCGGAGCTCGCCGAGCGGCTGCTCCACGAGGCGGGAGTGTGCGTGCTCGCAGGAACCGCATTCGGTGGGGTCGGTACGGAGCACATCCGGATCTCGTACGCAAACTCGCGCGAGAACCTGACCGAGGCGCTCGGCCGGATCGGGCGGTTCGTGGAGGGACTCGGACGTGGCTGAGGCGTCGAGGCCGCGGGTGTTCGTGGCCCGTGTGATTCCCGAGGTGGGGCTGGAGGCCGTCCGGCGGGCCTGTGACATGGATCTGTGGGACGGGGAGTTGCCGCCGCCACGGGACGAGCTGTTGCGGCGGATCGCTGGTTGCGATGGCGTCCTTACGCTACTGACCGACCGGGTCGACGATGAGTTCCTCGACGCGGCCGGGCCCGGCCTGCGGGTCGTCAGCAACTACGCGGTGGGCTTCGACAACATCGATGTCGCCGCGTGTGCGCGGCGCGGGATCCCTGTCGGCAACACGCCAGGTGTCCTGACCGACACGACCGCCGATCTTGCGTTCGCCTTGATGATGGCCGCCGCCCGCCGGCTGCCAGAGGGCGATCGATACGTCCGCGCCGGACGCTGGAAGACGTGGGGTCCGTTGCTCCTGCTCGGACCGGATGTCCACGGCGCGACGATCGGGATCGTCGGGTTCGGGCGGATCGGGCAGGCGGTCGCGCGTCGCGCGCAGGGCTTCGGGATGCGGATCCTGTACCACGATGTGAATCGGCTGCCGGAGGAGGTGACGGAGCCGCTGGGCGCGGTCTACACGCCGCTCGACGACCTGTTGGCCGCCAGCGACTTCGTGTCGCTCCACGTCAATCTCACGCCCGATACGCGCCATCTCATCAACGCTCGGACGCTGGGCCTGATGCGCCCGTCGGCCGTACTTGTCAACACGTCCCGTGGCCCCGTCGTGGACCAGGCGGCCCTGGCGGACGCGCTGGGCGACGGGGTCATCTGGGCCGCAGCCCTCGATGTGACGGACCCCGAGCCCATCCCGATGGACGACCGGCTGGTCGGGCTGGACAACTGCCTGATCGTGCCGCACATCGCCTCGGCCTCGCTTGCGACCCGCGACAAGATGGCCGCCATGGCCGCCGCGAACCTGATCGCCGGTGTCTGCGGCGAGCCACTCCCCACCGAGGTGCCGCCACCGGCGTCGTAGTGGTCGATTCCGGCGCGGCCCGTTCGTCGATGGATCGACGGTTCAATGAACAAGATCGGAGGCTGACCCATATGGCAACGCTTGACGATGCGGTCCAGACCCAGATCCGGAACATCGAGCAGGGGACCGGCCGATCCATGGCCGAATGGGTCGCGCTGGTCGGTGCGAGCGGCCGGGAGAAACACGGCGAGATCCTCACCTGGCTGAAGACCGAGCACGGCTTCAGCCACGGGAACGCGAACCTCGTTGCGCTGACGGCGAAGCGCGGACCGGTGGCTGGCGCCGGTGGCGACCCGGTCGATGCGATCTATGCCGGCCCAAAGGCCCCATTGCGGCCCTTCCACGACCGCGTGATCGCCCTCGCCCGTGGCTTCGGCGACGATGTCGAGCTGGCGCCCAAGCAGGCGTACGTGGCGCTCCGCCGCTCGAAGCAGTTCGGGACGGTGGGTCCGGCCTCGGGCGGCCGCCTCGAGATCGGGCTGAACCT
>JANOIS010000345.1:0-2423 GCA_031407755.1 Chloroflexota bacterium
GGAACCACGACCGTGTTCGTGACCCATGATCAGGAGGAGGCGATGACCATGTCCGACCTGATCTGCGTGATGCGCGATGGCCGGATCGTGCAGTACGGGACGCAGGCCGAGGTCTACGGGCGACCGCGCAACACGTATGTCGCAGGCTTTGTCGGTGAACCGCGCATGAGCATGCTGGCGGGAACCCTGGAGCATGGCGCGGACACGGTCGCCTTCGTGACGCCCGGCGTCCGGATCGATCTCGGGCCAGCGTCGGCGCTCGGCCTCGCGGATGGTGCCTGGCCGTCCGTCACCCTGGGCGTCCGGTCGGAGGATGTCCTCGTCCATCCCGGCTCTTCGTCCTCCGGCCGTTCCACGTTCCCGGCGACCGTCGGGCTGATGGAGCCGATCGGGTCGGACACATTTGTCGAGCTCGATATCGGTGGCGCGACGATCGTCGCCCGCATCGACGCCGACCTGGAACTCGATCTGGGTCAGCGGGTGACCGCCCAACTTCGACCGAAGGGCATCCACCTGTTCGACCCGGAGGGCGACCGGATCGTGGCCTGAGGGACGCGGCTGGTCCTAGTCGCGGCCGACCAGTCTCCACACGAATCGAGTCGGCCGCACGGCGATGACCACCGTGTCATCGGAGGGATGCGCGTCCTCGAGGATCGCGACGCCCGCGATCATGACCCACGACCCCGTGTCGTGCTCCTCGATGAGCAGGCTGATGTGCGGATCACGCTCGACCAGCGTGGCGCGCGCCCCGAAGAGCTGGGAGGGCATCCGGAATCGGGTTCCGTCCCACGCGAGGTGGCAGGTTCCGATGTGGGGCGGACCGGACGGATCGTTGATCGCCAGCGTCGCGCTGACCGAGGCGGCCAGGAAGGCGTGTTGGTCGGCCGTGAGCCGCTCGACCGGGTCGAGCCAGCGTCGCTCGATCGGGTCCGGTTTCGCGATCTGGTCCGCCAGGCGGTCAGGCGGGTCCGTGGCCTCATGCAACTCGGTCAGATCGCGGATCACCGAGCCACCGGCTGCCGAGAGTGATCGGCCGAGCATGCTCGACAGGCCAGCCAGCCGACCGACCGTTACCACGGCGTCCCCTGACACCTGTCGCAGAAAGCGCCGTCGATCGGCGACCTGCGCCTCCGCCGGCGCCAGCGCCGCGGGCCCTTTCGATTCGGCGGTGGTCGCCGGATCCTCGGCGTCGTCAGGGCTCGATGAGGGGTGCTGTCGCTCGTCGCTCACAGCGCACCTTTGGCGGCGACCGCCGCCGCGCGTCCATCCGCATACCCAGCCCGCGCGGCCGCCAGTCGTCGTACCGGATCGAGTGACCCGAACCCCGAAGGCAGGGCCTCCTGTGACGTCGGACTGGGAAGGATGATGTTTACGATCGCGCCCGACGACCGGAAGTCGGCGACTTCGCGCTGGAGGGCGTCCGAGTCGCTCGGGGTGACGATCCAGACCTCGTCGTGGCCGGTCCCGATGTCGGCGTTGGTCGGAGAGATGACCCCGCCGTCCATGTAGGTCCGGCCGAGCAGCCGCACCGGGGCGAGCAGCCCGGGCAGACACGTGCTGGCAGCAACCGCGCCGACCAGCGACACGCCGGAGGACGCCTCGAACAGGATCCTCGCGCCATCGGTCGTGTCGATGCCGGTCGTGATCAGGCGGGTCGCCGGCCACGGGCGTTCGGCGCCGAGTGCATGCTCCCAGTTGCCGATCAGGGTCGTCGGTGACTTCCGGCTCAGGTTTGCGACCGACCCGACGGTGACCAGCACATCCTTCGGGTCCGCCTTCGCGCGGCCCGGACCGAGGGTGTATCCGAGCCTGAACGTCGATCGCCACCCGTGGCGGATCGCATACCACGCGACGGTCGTCGCGACGAAGTTCGCGAGCCAGACCGCGCGCACCCAGCGCAACAGCGGCATCCGGGAGAGTCGCAGGGTGCGCACGAAACCCGGGCCGAACAACACGCGCAGTTCGGCCTCCTCGTACGCATCGTTGCCGGACGTCTGGATGGCGAACAGGGGTTCGGGCGAGCCGTCGCCGGTCAATCGAGCGCCCACATAGGCTCCCGCCGACGTTTCGACGACGAGGTCCCATGTCTGCGTGTCGAAGCCACCGGCCCGAAGGCCGGCGAGGACGCCTGACTCCCAGGCGATCCCGGTTATCCCTCCACCCGCGAGGATCAGCGCTCGTCCCATCCGGGCGACCTTACCCCAGGCCTGATCGCCGCGCCTCGGACCGCAGTCGATCACGATGGTCGGGATGGGCGATGCCGATGAGCGCAGACGCCCGCTCGCGCAGGCTCCGACCGAACAGCTCGGCCGCACCGTACTCCGTCACCACCGTTCGGACATGGGCGCGGGTCGTCACCACCCCTGCGCCAGGAGCGAGTGACGATGTGATTCGCGAGATCGTCCCGTTCGCTGCGGTCGATG
>JANOIS010000387.1:0-5297 GCA_031407755.1 Chloroflexota bacterium
CTGACTGACCTGACCGACTGCGGCGGCTGTGCCGCCAAGCTCGGCGCGGACCTGCTGGCCGATGCGCTGCGTGGCCTGGGCGCAGAGGCGGCCGCGGCGGGAGCGACCGCCGATCCCGCCCTCATCGCCGGCCTGACCCCGCCCGACGACGCGGCGGCCTATCGAGTCAGCGACGACCTCGCCATCATCGGCACGCTCGACTTCTTTCCACCGCTCGTCGACGACCCGCGGACATTCGGGGAGATCGCGGCCGCGAACGCGATGAGTGACGTCTTCGCGATGGGTGGCCGCGTCCTCTTCGCCCTGTCGATCGCGGCCTTTCCGGAGGACCTGCCGCGTGACGTCATGGCAGAGATCTTCGCGGGAGCCTCATCCAAGGTCCGCGAGGCGGGCGGCACGCTGGCCGGCGGCCACACCATCCGTGACCCGGAGCCCAAGTACGGCCTGGCCGTGATCGGGGCGGCGCATCCCGACAAGCTCCTGCGCAAAGGTGGTGCACAGGCCGGAGAGCTGCTCATCCTGACCAAGCCCCTCGGTACCGGCGTCCTGGTGAGCGGCCACCGCCAGGGCCGGACGGCGCCGGACCATCTCGCCGGGGCCGTGGATCAGATGCGTACGCTCAACTGGGCCGCCTCCCAGGAGCTCGTGGCGCGCGGTGTCCGGGCGGCCACGGATGTGACGGGATTCGGACTGCTGGGGCACGGCCTGGAGATGGCCCGCGCATCAGGCACCCGCTTTCTCTTCGAGGCGACCGGGCTGCCGGCACTCCCGGGGGCCCTGGACCTGGCCGCGGTCGGTGTCGAGACGGGTGGCGCCGCGCACAACCGACGCTACGTGGCACCGGCTTTCACGGTCGGGGCGGCCGTGACACCTGCCCTCGTCACCCTCGCCCACGACCCGCAGACCAGCGGCGGTTTGCTTGCGGCCATCCGCGCCGCCGACTTCGACGACACGGTCCGTGCGCTCAACGCGGTGGGCGTCCAGGCATGGCGTGTCGGTCGGGTCGAGAGCGGCGAAGGCGTTGCGCTCATCTGACGCCTGCCGCATGGTTCCGGCGAGGCGGGTCAGGACCCCGCGTCGCGAGCCGCGATGTAGCCTCGCCAGCCGCCGAACTCGGTGATCTCGCGATGGCCCGCCGTCAGCTCGCGCGGGAAGAGGATGCCGGGGACCACCCGACCGTCCTCCAGTTCGACAGGACCGCGGTAGAGCCCGGGCGGTTCTCCTGCCTCGACCCGTGCCCAGACCTCGTCGGGCAGCTCGTACAACTCGCCCGGGACGGAGATCCCGGTTTCGCCTTCCTCGACCTCGAACATGCCAGGGTGCACGTCCCCGATGGAGAAGATCCGGTAGCGCGGCGCTGTTCTGAACGCCTCGAGGAACGTGGCCTCCGCCAGGTTGGCCTCGAGCGCCAGGCCCCGCATGAGCGTGCCGTTGACGAAGAGCTGTGATGACATCGGACCTCCATCGGTGCGATCGGCAGATGTTCGACCCACAGACACCCCGACCTCCAAGGCCGGGGTGTCCATGAACAAGGCGCTCGGTCAGCCCGGCGTGGACGCCGCCTCCGGGTCAGGCGGTGGCGTCGTCAGCGCCGCGCGGAGATCGGCGCCGGTCGCCCGGCCTTCCCGCCACGCGACGACCCAGAACACGACCGCGGAGAAGAGATAGCCGAGGAAGACCGCGTTCGGTTGACCGAATACGATGGCTCCGTCGACCACCGACACGATGATCTGCGTGGCGTGGATGAACCCGGTGACGGCCAGGATCGCTCCCACGACGGAGTAGACGATCGCCCGACTGTACTCGCGGTCGATGATGAACACGGCGATCGCCCCGAGGATCAGGCCCGCGACGACGGCGCCGCCACCGAAGATGGCCATCCCGTCGTAGATCACCCCCGCGTTGTTGAGCGGCCCCGAACCGACCGTCGCCGCGTTCGTCCCCGCGGCGCCGAGCGCACCGTCGATCTGGCCCTGGGCCCAGGACGCGATCGTCGGAAGCATCGCCAGGACGACCGCCGGCGCGTGCCTGGCGGGCGTCGTCGTGAATGCCTGGGCGCCGATGACCAGGCCGATGAACAGCAGGATCGGCACGAGAGCCTGGATCGGGATCACGGCAAGGAACAGCCCGACGAGCCCGAACAGGCAGATGACCGCCACCGCGACGCCCGTCGCGAGCGAGTAGCCGATGCGGCCGCCGACGGCCTTCCAGCCAGGGTGACCGATATAGACAGCCGGCGGAAAGGGGCTGCCGAGGAACGAGCCGATCACCGCGCCCCCGCCGTCGGCGAGCAGGATGTGGCGGAGGTTGTACTCGTCGCCCGCGGCCGCCGCGCTCTCGACGTTGTTCATGGCCTCGGTGAAGTTGTAGATGCCAAGCGGGATCGCCGTCACCAGCAGCGGCAGGATATCCGACAGTCCGCTGATGACCTCCGTCCCGGGGATGGGCAGGTGGACTCCGAACTGCGCAAACGAGTCGCCGACCGCCTTTGGGTCCATGCCGGTCCACGCGCCGGACAGGTAGGCGATCCAGCCGATGGCCGTGCCGACGACGACGGCCAACAGCCCGCCGGGCACCCCACCGGGCATCCGGACGCCGGCCGTCCACGACAGGAGGATGATCGCCAGTACCGGCAGGGAGATCCACGGGACCTCGAACATCTGGAATGCCGGACGCATGGAGATGAACGCGATCGAGATACCGGCCAGCGTGCCGAGCATCGCCGCGCGCGGTGTGAATCGGCGGATCGCGGGGCCCACGAACGCGCCGATGAGGACGATCACGCCGACGATGAACGCCCAGGCGAGGCCGGCCATCCAGGCCTCCAGTGGCGTGCCGCCGCGCAGGACGATCGGCAGCATGATCACGAAGGTGACGAAGAAGTAGTGGGGCACGCTGGGGCCGTAGGGCATGGCCGTGACGTCGTCGCGACCGGTCTGGCGGGCCAGCCGGTAGGCAAGGTACGCATAGAACAAGTTGCCGAGGGGCAGCGCGATCGCCAGCGCCGGCAGGATCCGGCCAAAGACCGTCTCGGTCGGCAGGCCGACGACGAAGAGCGCCAGCCCTGACAGGACGAGAACGTTGAGCAGGACGTTCGTCCCGAGGCCGAAGAACGCGTTCCAGTCCCCGGGTACCCATAGCCTGGGCTTGATTGTGCTTGTCGTGGTCGTCACGTTGGTGCAACCTCCCTCTGTGGCGGACCCCTCCGGCCCGCGTCCGTCCCCACCATCACTGCCTGTCGTGCAGGGGTAGCTATCGGCGGATAGGCGTCACGCCCCGCTCGCGGCGCCGGCGGCGGCGGCGGCCGGGTACACGCTCCCGAGGACCTCCAGGAACGCCGACGAGTCGCCCACCCAGCCGAAGATGCCGCCCTGGGCCTTGATCATCTCCAGCGCCACCCGCTGGAATTCCGGGAAGTACGAGCCGACGCAGTCGGCGAGGACGAGGGCGTCGTAGCCGCGGTCGTTGGCCTCGCGGACGCTCGTCTGGACACAGACCTCCGTCGTCACTCCGCAGACGATCAAGTAGCGGATCCCGCGCGTCTTGAGGATCGTATCCATGTCGGTCGCGTAGAAGGCGCCCTTGCCCGGCTTGTCGACGATCGGCTCGCCATCGATCGGGTAGACCTCCTCCACGATGTCGTGGCCGTACTCGCCACGGACCAGGAGTCGCCCCATCGGACCGGGATCGCCGATATGGAGGGACGGCTGGCCACGCTCGTACTTGGCGACCGGCAGGTCGGACAGGTCCGACCGGTGACCCTCGCGGGTGTGGATGACGAAGATCCCCGCCGCCCGACAGGCCTTGAGCACCCTCGCGGCGGGCGGAAGCGCCTTGAGCAGGTACGACGTGTCGTTGCCGAGCGACTCGCCAAACCCGCCCGGATAGACGAAGTCACGCTGGAAATCGATCATCAGCAGTGCCGTCTTTTGTGGATCGAACGCGAACTCGTATGGTTCCGCCCTGGCCGAGATCATGTTCCTCGCCTCCTTCATCGCTGTCGTGCGTGCCCTTCGTCCGGGACGATCCTTGTGCCCGTCTCCCCGGCGATGGCGCGCTCGAGTGACGCCGGGGTGGTGATGAGGACCTCCTGCCCGCCATGCTCGAGGAAGCGGATCGCCGCCTCGATCTTGGGGCCCATCGATCCCTTCGGGAACTCGCCATCCGCCAGGTAGCGGGCGGCCTCCGTCGCGCTGATCCGATCGAGCCAGCGCTCATCGGGCTGCCGAAAGTGGACCGCGACCTGCTCGACGCCCGTCGAAAGGACGAGGAGCGGGACGCCCAGGCTCGCCGCCAGGAGCGCCGATGCACGGTCCTTGTCGATGACCGCCTCCACGCCGCGATACTGGCCGGGCGCCGTCTCGACGACGGCGACCCCTCCGCCACCGACACCGATGACGACGAACCCGGCATCGACGAGCGCCCGGATCTGCGCGCCCTCCACGATCCGGATCGGCTCCGGCGAGGCGACGACCCGACGATAGCCGCGCCCCGCGTCCTCGATCATCGTCCAACCATTCCGTGCCATCCGTTCGTCCGCCTGCTCGCGCGTGTAGAACGGTCCGATCGGCTTCGTCGGGGCCCGGAACGCCGGGTCGGCTTCGTCCACGACGACGTGGGTAAGGACGCACACCACGAGGTCCGGCAACCCTCGTGCGCCCAGCTCATTGAGGAGCGCCTGGCCCAGGATGTGGCCGATCCCGCCCTGCGAGTCGGCGACCGACATCTCCAGGCTGAGTCGCGGCACCGGTGCATCGTCGGGCACGAGTTCCGACCGGAGCAGGATGAAGCCGACCTGTGGGCCGTTCCCGTGGGTCACGACGACGCCCCAACCCGTGGCGACGAGAGCGGCGATGTGCTGCGCGGTCTCACGCGCGTTCTCGTACTGCTCGGCGATCGTGCCGCGCTGGCCGTCCAGGATCAGCGCGTTCCCCCCGATGGCGACCACGGCTCGGCGGTCCACGGCTACGCTTCCGATCCCGAGGCCGCGCTGAGCATGCCCGCGCCGGCTCCTGCCCCAAGCCGTCCGGCAAGCTCGGTGAGCGCCGCCGTGAAGCAGGCGATCGGCGCCCGGGCGATCCCCGCGCCGATCTGCCCGATCCCCGCCTGCCGATGGGCGATCCCGGTATTGATGACCGGTGCGATCCCGGAGTCGACGACGCGGCGTGCATCGATCCCGGTCGGTGTCCCGACGAAGCCGAGCGGCGGCAGCTGGTACGAGGGGTTGTGCGCCAGCGTGATACGGCCCATGAGGCGCGTGAACTCGAGCGCATCGGCGGGGCTTCCGCCGACGAACC
>JANOIS010000397.1:0-5409 GCA_031407755.1 Chloroflexota bacterium
CAGTGCTCGCATCGGGGTCGCGGACACGCACCGGTTCCTGGTCAAGAACACCCAGTTCATCGCCCGGCTCATACGCTCCGGTGGGTTCTATCGACCGGACGGCCTGCTGGAGGGTCTGGCTCCGGTGATCGCCGATCCCGAAAGCGGTATCGTCGACCTGCATCTCTACACGTTCAACGCCGTCAACGTGACCGAGCGCTGGCGCCAGCAGTTCCTCGAGCGGTTGCGGGTCGCGGCCTGACCACCGGACGCGTGGTCTCGGGTTGAACTCGCCGTCGAACCGCGTGGTTCGGGGGTCCGTGATGCTGGTAGCAGCAGATCCGGGGGAAGCCTGGGCCGTACGTCTCGGCGCAGCTCTGGCGGATGCTCTGGCGCAGGCTTCAGACGTCGTCCCGCGCTCGATCCGAGCGTGAATGGTGGGCCGGCGCTGGTCGGCGACGGACCTGCCATCCCGCTATCGTCGATGTAGCCCCGAATCTGATGGTGACAGCAGCATTCGATGCCGGAACGGACGGATCGGGCGGCCAGCCGCTCGACCGCCGCGCTCTCGTCGAGCGCCCGGCCTCGTTCCCTGACCACCTTCACCGTGTCTCGCAAGCGACCGCAGATCGGCCCGTACCGGCAGGTGAGTGGGGCGCATGCGAGGTGGCGCGCCACTTGATCGCTGGCGAAACCGACGTCCACCAGGCCCGACTCCACGATCTGGCCACGACCGACGACCCGCACTGGTAATGGGTGGAACCCGGGCCGTGGCTCGGTGAACTACAACGGACGCTTGTCGGGCTGGTGGACAGATTCGCCGAGCGGCATGCCTCGACGCTGAATACTGTTCGTGCGCTCTACGTAGCCGGCTGGTCGCGGGCCGGAACCACTCACGCCTGAGCCGCTAGGGATGTCGCTGGCCTGCTCCGAAACGCCGTCGACCACGACACGGAGCACCTGCCGGCATCTCGCAGCGCGGCTAGCTCCTGCTCCTACCGACGCAGGCCGATGAGTGACGGCATCGGGTCGGTTTCGAGCATGTCAGGCAAGTTGGCCAGCGAGTAGACGCGGCCGTCGGTGTGCTCGACGACTGGTCCGAGAGCGTCGCGGGTTCGTCGCCATCCGATCCCGCTGAGGACCGCGAACACGGGCACACCCCCGAGCCGCTGGCCCTCGGCACGAAGCCGTCCGAATCGCGCAGCCTTGTCTCGCGACGTGCCTCCGTCGCTCGTGTGCTTGCACTCGAGCATGGCACGCGGCGTCTCGTTGGCGTCGAACATGACGAAGTCCGGGGCTGGTCGGACGGTGATCCCGAATCGGCGCTCGATCTCCGCTTGGTTGTGCGCTCCCGTACGGATGAACGGCACGGCTGCGGCGGTGAGGAGCGTCTCGACCGGATCCTCGAGCTCATCTCCTCGCAGCGTCCCGGTCGCGTCCAGGAGCTGCCGGAATGCGCCGCCGTACATCCGCTGATGGAGCAGAACTGCCAATGGGACTCGATTCGCAGCGTACTCCCGAACCGATCGCCACCCGTGCACAGTGTCGGGTTTCGCGACCTTGGGCCGAAAGACGCCACCGGGTCTCGGCGGAAACAGCGTTCCGGCTATCGCCATCTCGATCGTGGCCCCGAGCGCATGGGCGACGGCCGCCCCGGGAGCGCGGCCACTCTCGACTGACTTGATGGTTGCAACACCGACGGGTGACACCCCTGCCCTGGTGGCGACGACGCCGGTCGCCTCCGCGAACTCCGAGGTCGTGAGTCCAGCCAATAGTCGAAAGACGATCAGAGTCGTTGGGTATTCACCGATGACGCGCTGTAGGTCAATGTCGGTCACAGCCGTAAAGCCGTGAGTGCCCGCGTCGGCGAGTGCATACGCTGCTTCGATCCGAGGCAGTTCGTACTCGGTTCGCCATGGGATGTACCCGACATCGGCCGATATCGCTGGCGCGTAGAGACGCTTGGCGATCGACGCGTACACATCGGGCTGCTCGTTCGTTCCGTGTCTCGCCGGAACTTGACGAATCACCGCGACACGAGCGTTCCACGAAGCCGCCGCCACAGCCTCGTCAACGATTGGCCATGCGGGCTTTGGCGCCATCAGCGCCCGTGCTGGATACGCTCGGGCAGAACCTCGGCGTACGAAGCATCCAGTTCGGTCATCAGCCACTGGCGGTCAAGGTTTTCGGCCGCGACAGCAGTCGTGCACGTGCCTCCGAAGGGGTCGAAGACGAGCTGGCCAGGCATGGTCAGAAGGTTGACGAAGAACGTCGGCAATGCCAGCGGGAACCGGGCAGGATGGTGGGTCGGGTTGGCGCTGAATTCGGGCTCGAAATGCAACAACGTCGACGGGCGCACCAGATCCGGTCCGGCCTGCACTCGCTTGCGTCCCTGCCCGGAAGGTTCGTTTACCCGAACGTAGTTGTGGGCCAGCTTCTTTCGCCGTTCCCGATCCTTTGCGTCCCACCGCGCCGGAGTCAGATTGTGCTCGGGAAAGAACTGCCAGTCGGGTGACTTGGCGAACTGGAAGCAGTACTCCACCGCGTCCTTGAGGTACCGGTTGAATCGGCCTGGAGGCGGCGATGGCTTACCCCAGACAAAGTCCTCGGCAAACAGAAACCCCTGCTCCCGAAGCCAGAACACCAGTTCGTATTGAAGCGTGCCCCGCTCATCGCCGTGGCGCTTTGACCGGTAGTTGAGAACAAAGCTGCCGTGTGGTTTGAGCGTCCGCAGAATCTCCGCGGATACCTGCCGGAAGAAGTCGGCGTACCACTGCCGCTCGTACCGCTCGCCGTTCCCGTACTTCGGCTGACCGTCGTAGGGGGGAGATGTCACCACAAGATCGAACGTCTCGTCGGGAACGCGGCGAAGAGTCGTCAGGCAATCGGCGATCAGCAGCGCTCCTCGATCTGTCGTGAATGTGGCCTCGTCTCGAACCCACGATGGATACGGACTTGGCGACGGCATCCGGATCGGCGCGATCGGTAGCCCCAGGATCTCTTGACCGATAGCCATGCGAACCATGGTAGCTGCAATCTCCACTCACGGCGGGGGACCGGCGGTGGATTGAATGTGCGCAACTGCAGGAAAATTGTGGATAACACCGCCAGATGTTGGCAACGACGGGGCTCCTGTTTGTCGCGACGCCCCGCAGGTTACTCTCGGTCGATCATCTCCCGCTTCACCGCTCGCGGACGCTCGAGCCGGAGCCGGCGAACGCTTCGAGGATCGCCGCCCGCGCCCTGCGAAAGGACGCTTGCTTGCCGCGTTGATCGGTCCGGCGCACGATCGCCAGCGTAGGAGGGCTGATCGTGGGCTACTGGGTCGGAAGTCTCTGTCTCATCGCCTTCGGAGTGGTCGCGATGTTCAGCATCGGCCGACCGTTTCTGCTGGTGGGTCTCGCGATGCTCATCCTTGGACCGCTGCGGAGGCGTCCGGTCCTGTACTGGCCGCCGCTCTTGGCAGTGATCGCCTACAACGTGGGTTACTGGGCAGTTGCCCCGCTCTACTGCACCGCGACCGAGGCCGCCGGAGGGACCTCGACGACGACCTGTTCCAGTCTCATCGGGATCGGCTACTCGGGTTCCGGGACCTACAACCCTTCGCTCGGCCCGGCGAACCAGGCTGGCCTTCTATTGGCGGCCATCGTGTTCGTTGTCGTGCTCGGGGTGATGCTCTGGCAGGGCAGGCGGGCCCGGACCGCAGTCTGATCCGCGCTCACTACCACGCGCCCCAGCAGGTAGCCGAAGGACGCGACTTCGAGCCAGGCTCTGAGCCCCACGAAGTCGCCCAGCCCGAACCGTGGGAGACATCGTCAAGGGCTTCGGCGGGGGCGTCGGGAACGACGACGCGTTCCGCGTCTACGGTATCGGCGGTTGAGGAGAAGGGCGCGTCGGGTCAGGCCGGCTCCACGCGCAGCCGCGCGAACAGAAACCGCACTTCCCCCCCCCGCGTATAACGGACAGCCCCGCTCGCTTCTGCGACATAGCCGGTTGGCAATCCCCGGACTTCTGTGCCATGCGATCACAGGAGCGGGAGCGCAACCGCGCCGCCTGAAGGCCCGATCGCCCGAATCAGGCCTCGAGTTCCTCGAGGGCGCGCTCGATCAACTGACTGTGGACGGGTCGGCGAAGTTCGCGCTCGACCAGTGCCTGCGCTCGCACGTCCTGTCTTCGGGCCAGCCCCAAGATTCCTTCGGCGCGCGTGGCATCGTGCGGGTCGTCGGCTCGGGCTGCGAGCGCCTCGGTCGTCGCCCCGTCCGCGGCATCGCTCTCGGCGAGACCGAACGTCGCCCAGTCGCGCACGACTTCGTCGGCGTCAGACGACAATCGCCGCAGCGCGGCAAGCGCCGCGTCGTCGAGGCCGAGGCACGGGAGAGCGAAGGCGACAGCCTGACGCACGTTCTCGTCTCGGTGCTCGGCGTGCCTGACGACCCCGGATCGAGCGCGCGGATCGGCGGCGTGTCCGAGAGAGAAGATCACGGAGGCCAGGGCGTTCGCGTCGTGTTCAGCCTCGAGACGCGGAAGCAGCAGACTGGCAAGGTCAGCGGCCGCCCCGACATCGACCGTCGCCACCTGCCCCAGCACGTCCGCGGCCACCTCGCGCGCTCGCGCCGCCTCGGAGGTGAACGCGTCCTCTGCTGCGGCTCGCGCCGTCGCGGTCTTGCTGCTCACCAGAGCGCGCAGCAGGTCCCAGCGCCGGTCCTCGTCGGACTCGGCAAGCAGGGCGGCGATTGGATCCGCGTTGGTCATGGCTCGATGGTGGTCGCTCGACGCCGCACGGTCAACCGCGGGCGAAGGCACTGCGGTGAAAAGAGCAACAACGACGACGATCAAGGCGTGCCCGTACTGGACGATCATCCGCCGGAGTCGACTGGTCGCACGCCTGGCGAGCCTCAGTCGGCCAGGGCGGCCGCGGCGTAGAGCGCGACGCCGACGGCCATCGGCGCCTCCTCGAAGATGACCCGGTTGGAGTGGTTCTGCGGTGCGGTGGCGGGATCCTCCGACGCGGGGCGGGCGCCAACGAAGGCCATGAGGCCGGGGACGCGCTGGAGCACGTATGAGAAGTCCTCCGCGCCCATGATCGGGGCGGCCAGGTCCTGGACCGCCTCCTCGCCCACCAGGTCTGCGGCAAGGCTTCGGAACCAGGCGGTCGCCTCCGGGTCGTTCACCGTGACCGGGTAACCAGAGACGACCTCAAGGTCGATCGTCGCCCCGTGGGTCGCTGCGACCCCGCTCGCAACCTGCCGGACCCATGCCGCCACGGACGCGCGCATCGTCTCCGACACGGTGCGGATGGTGCCCTCGAACTCGACCGTCTCCGGGATGATGTTGTTGGTCGTGCCGCCGGCGAGGCGGGTGATCGTGACCACGGCTGGATCGAAGGCATCGACCCGACGGGTCACCATCGACTGGAGCGCAAGGACCAGC
>JANOIS010000416.1:0-2833 GCA_031407755.1 Chloroflexota bacterium
GGCTCGTACTGGTTCGGAAACTGAGCAAGGACCGGGACGATCCCTGATCTCCGCGGCGGCGGCCCTGGCGCTGACGTTCGGTGCCTCCACGGTCGCCGCCGCCGAGCACGCGTCCGATCTCCCGTCGACCTGGCACGTCCACGACGGCCAGGGCGCCACCCTCGGGCCGCAGCACAAGGGCATAGGGTTCTTCCCGACCATCCTCGGCATCAGCACGGCTGATTACCTGCTGGATTCCGCGCGTTGCCCGAACGCGACGGACAAGGCCTTCCTTCCCAGTGCCGATTCGTCAGAGGGCCCATGCCTGCGGGGGGGTCGCCACCGTCAGGGACCTCAGCGAGCGCGTGGACGTCGATAGCCGGGAGCTGAAGGCCGTTGCAGTCTGGAACGTGACGACCGACCAGTGTGTTAACCGGTCGGACGCAGTAAGTGAGTGGCTCCGGCCGGACGGAGCGAACCTGCAGCCCGGTGGTCATACGTCGAGTTTGAAGCCGATCTGCCTCAACAACTCGTTCGCTCTGGACATTAGCCACATTCCTTGCCGCTGCCAGGGTATTGCCTGTGATCAGGCGCCTTCGGCCATGAAGGCGATATCGACGCCGTCGATTGGGATCCGGATGGTTATTGCATCCGAGCCGCCCTGAGGCGCTCACCGCGCTGAGCATGGCGACGCGGGAACCTATTTGACTGGTGGGGTGTAGTAGATGCATTCGGGAGGTCACAGGGTGGGCAGTCGGCGAACCGTCAAGCGCTTGGTCCTGGCGATCACGATTGCTGTTGCCATGCCTCTTGCGATGGCCGCGAGCGTGTCGGCGAAGACGCCCTACTTCACCGTCGAGATCGAGCCTGCTGTTCCCGTCTCGGGCCAGCCGTTGCTGGTGATCGTGCGGACGTGGCAGAAGGCCGACCACGCTATCCCGGCCGGATTTGACGCCGTCGAGGCTCTCAGCGGCCTTCTCGTCGCCCGCCAGCCCAACGGTGACTCGCCCGACGTGGCCATTCCACTGGTGCTTCGCGGGCCGGACCGGTTCGAGGCGAGCGTGACCCTCCCGGCTGGCGACTGGATACTCGTCGCGTTCCCCAACCGAGCGGGCTGGGCGAGCCCGGTCGTCCCCGTCGGCTACCCGGACACCATTCCGTTGAGCGTGCGTGGGCCAGCGCCCGACCTGACTGGATTCGCCGCCGCGTTGGTGGTTATCGTTGGCGTCTTCGTCGTGATCGCGCTGGTTCGGCGTCCCCGTCTCACAAGAGGCTTTTCGAGGCTGCGCCGCTCACATCCCGGCTGAGCGCGACCGCGCGCCGGGGGCTCACTCCTCCCCGGACTGACAGTCCGGCATTTTCATTCACAGGCCCTAAGCTTGCAATTAAACCGCCTCGGGCGGCCTTCTTGACCGCCGGATAGCGGAGCCGATACCGAACGCCTTCCGGGCGTTCTCCGGCGCTAGGAGGCCAGGGGCCCGAGCTGAGCTGAGCCGCACGAGCGACGCGGACGGCCTGGGGCCGATCGAGCACATTCCGCAGGGCCTCGCCCCGGAGTCAGTCTCGGAGTTCTGTGTGGTGCTCGTCGGCGTGGGAGAGCATGACTGGACATCAGCGCTCGCATCCCGAAGTGCCGGGCGGGATGCGAGCGCCATGCGCTCAATCCAGGACTACGAGGTCGGTCGTGACCGGGATCGGGTTCGCCAGGCAGTCGCGGACCGGGGAGGTGTCCTGGACGTACTGGCACAGCTCTTCGAGCTGTTCCGTGGTCGCGTTCGGCGACTTCACCCAGCCGGTGGCGCGGATCGCGCTGAAGCCTGCCCGCGGTCCATCGAGACCGACAAACGTCCGCAGGTCGATATCGCCTTCGACCTCGTAGCGCAGCTCGGTGATGTCGATGCCGCGGGCGGCCGCGTTGTAGACATAGCCGACCGCGTAGCAGAAGCCGAGCGCCTGGAGGAGGAGCTCGACCGCGTTGGGGCCCTCGTTCGAGCCGAGCAGGACCGGCGGTTCGTCCCCGATGAGGCGGAACGCCTCGGGCCGTACCACCGGCTGGCCGGCATGGACGAAGTCCTTGATCTCACCCTCGTTGCGGGCGCCAGAGCGCCAGGTGCTCGATGCCTTGAACGTCAAGGCGCCGACGTTCGGGTCCTGCTGGACGGCCCCGATCGTGGCCATGAGCTGGTCGACGTTGACGCCATTTCGGGCCGTGATGGTGGCCATCGGTCTGCCTCCTGTCGTACGGTCGCCTCACGTGGACGACCGCTTCGGGGGTAGTGACGCCTGGCCGATCGAAGTTATTCCTTCAGCGCGTCCTGGGCAGAGACGGGAATAATCGGGGCGGCTGCAACGTCAAGGCCTGGAAGGAGCGAATCCCCATGCACGCAGCCGCCGAGGGAGCGATGATCGCGACTGTGATTGACGCGCACAGGCATCCAGGCCCGGAGGGCGCTGACGACGAGCCAGGTCGGGCCTTCGCCGACGTCGCCCGGGACCAGCTCGATGGCCTGTACGGCTACTGCGTCCGGCTCACGAACGATCGGACCGACGCGGAGGACCTCGTCCAGGACACGCTGATCCGGGCCATGCGGGCATACCCGGGACTTCGTGACGAGAACAAGGTGAAGAGCTGGCTCTTCACGATCGCCACGAACGGCTGGCGGGACCTCTGCCGCGCTCGCGGCCGCACGATTCCGACGGTCTCGCTGGACAGCCGCGACCCGGATGACGACTTCTCCCTGTTCGCCACCGTGGCGACGGAGGATCCGTTCCCCTATTCGGACGAACTGCACCTGGACTTCCTGCGCCTGTTTCGCGACGAGGACGTCCAGGATGTCTTTGCCCGGATCAACCC
>JANOIS010000437.1:0-1641 GCA_031407755.1 Chloroflexota bacterium
ACACGGTTCCCAAGGGGCGCGTCTGAGGCCGGCGACTCCGGGCGCGCTCGCTCGGCGCAGACCGATGACCTCAAGCACGTCCCCTGCTCGCGGCCGCGGCCGCGGTCGCGGTGTCGGTCAGGGCTTCAGCTGAATGACGGAATGGACCGACCAGAGCGATGCATTCCGTCGGCGGGGGTTACCTGGGCCACGTACGCGCGGGACCTCGCGCATGATAGGTGTCTCGTGGGCCCCGCCCGCTGGTTCGAACGAGTCCTGTTCGGGATCGGCGCCGGTGTGGCGATCCATGTCGCTGGTCGGCGGCGGAGAGCCGATTCACGCACGAGTTGAGGGCGCGGCCCTCGTCGCCATTCGGATGTGGACGGGATCCCGGCCTGGCGCGCTACGAACCGGTCTGGAGGAGTCGGCCGAGGAGGATCACCAACACCACCACGCTGACGGTAGCCACGATCGACCGCTGACGCCCGGGCCGCCCCGAGGCGATCAGCATCGCCCCTGGCAGGACACCAAGGGCGAGGACGCCGTACACGACGTGGAGCCCGTCGCGAAGCGGTGCGCCGGACACGAAGGTCGCAGCACCCAGGGCCGCGGCAACGGCGACGGCCAGGAAGACCCACACGAGATTGCCCAGGAACAGCGGCCCCGGCTCACGTCGCATGACGATCAGCGCGATCGACCAAACGACAGCAACCAGCCCGAGCACGATCGCGACCTGTCCGACGAGCGCGTGCGCCTCACTCACACCGGGACCTCAACGAAGGTCGCGTCCGCGTCGGACACGACCCGGTAGGTCCGGATGGGGAAGTCGGATGGGCCCCGCTCACGCGCGCCCGTGGTCACGTCGAACTGGCTTCCGTGGCGCGGGCAGGTGATGACCGGTCCCTCGAGCGTGCCGTCCGCCAGCGACGCCCCCGCATGGGGGCATTCGTCGCGGATCGCGTGGAGTCGCCCGCCGACCCGCATCACGACGATCGAGCCACCGGGGGCGTCCGGCAATCGTCCGACGAGCCCGTCGCCGTCACGCTCCATCAGCCGGACAGCGAGACGCGCGACCGCGGCGGCCTGGCCGGCCCCGCCTGAACGCGCCTCGAGCGCGCCCTCGAGCTGGGCGACGAAGGCGCCCCGGTTCGCGACGATGTCGGCGCCCGCCGCCAATGCTCCATGCCAGCGTTCCTGATCCGGAAAGCGGATCGATCCGGCCACCAGCGTGGTCGGCCAGCGCAGGCGATATACGGAGATCCGCTCGACCGCCTCTGGCGACTCGAGTTCGATGACGATCGCGGCCGGAGCCTCGCCGTCCGCGGTCGGGCGGAAGTCGTCGACAGCAATGAGCGACAACCCGCGACGCGTGGCCAAGGCTGCGAGTCGCACAAGGATGACCCGATCCTCCATATCCGCGACCAGCAGGCCCGCCATGAGGGGCGACCTATCGAGCGCGGGTAGGCAAGGACTCCGACATGTCCGGATCCGACTGCGCGAGCCGCAGACCATACCGACCAGGGGTCGGGTCGGCGTCGGCCAGGGCGCGGATGTCCGGCACGTCGCACGCTCGGATGCAGTCGAGGATCCTGGAGACCTTGGGCTCCGTGATCCGGTAGAAGACGCGAGACCCATCGCGCCGATCGTCGACGATCCCTTCGG
>JANOIS010000457.1:0-7548 GCA_031407755.1 Chloroflexota bacterium
GCCGAGAAGTCTCCGGCCCCGGAGCCAGCCAGCGATGTCGTCCAGCGGCCGCGTCCCGACCATCCCTGGCGTCGCTACCGGGACCGCCGCCGATGACAGAATCGCTGGCCGCTTGGTGGACAAAGTCGCTGGCCGTCGACATCCCCAAGGTCTTCGATGCAGGGCGGCGTGCTGCCAGGGGCGGAGTCAGACGCTGCGGGACATGGACCTCTGCGCTGCCGGGGTGGTCAAGGGGGCGGGACGGGAGTGTAGCCGCTACCCTTGGCGGCCCATGCCCCCTGAATTCATCTACACCGCGTACAAGGTCGCCCGGCACTACCCGCCCGATCGGACGGTGCTGGATGACATCTCCATCTCGTTCTATCCGGGCGCCAAGATCGGCGTCATCGGCTCCAACGGGTCCGGCAAGTCGAGCCTCCTGCGGATCATGGCCGGACTCGACGACGGGTTCACCGGCGAGGCTCGCCTCACGCCCGGCTTCAGCGTCGGCTTTCTGAGCCAGGAACCGGGGCTCGACCCGGGCAAGGACGTCAAAGGGAATGTTCTCGACGGTGTCCGCCCGGTCCAGGACCTGATCGATGCGTACAACAACGTGATGGCCAGATGGGCCGACCCGGACGCCGACTACGACGCCATCGGCACCGAGCAGTCGTCCCTGGAAGACAAGATCGCGGCCGCCGATGCGTGGAACCTGGAACGGAACGTGGACATCGCGATGGACGCCCTACGCTGCCCTCCGGATGACGCCGACGTGTCCACCCTGTCCGGCGGCGAGAAACGGCGGGTGGCGCTCTGCCGGCTCCTGCTCCAGCACCCGGACCTGCTCCTCCTCGACGAGCCGACCAACCACCTCGACGCCGAATCCGTCGAATGGCTTGAACGCTTCCTCGGCGAGTACGCGGGAACGGTCGTGGCCGTCACCCACGATCGATACTTCCTCGACAACGTGGCCAAATGGATCCTGGAGCTGGACCGCGGTCGCGGGATCCCGTTCTCCGGCAATTATTCGAGCTGGCTCGAGCAGAAGCTCGACCGGATGGCGAAGGAATCGAAGTCGGTCGACGCGCGCCAGCGGACGCTCGCGCGCGAGCTCGAGTGGGTCCGCATGGGTGCCAGGGCACGTCAGGCGAAGGGCAAGGCCCGACTCGGCGCCTACGAGCGGCTCCTCGCCGAGGCGAACGACGCGAAGGACCAGACCCGCGAGCTGGAGATCGCGATCCCGCCGGGTCCGCGTCTCGGCGACACCGTGATCGAGGTCAAGGACCTGCGCAAGGGGTATGGCGATCGGCTGCTCATCGAGGACCTGACCTTCTCGCTGCCGCGGGCCGGCATCGTCGGGATCATCGGGCCCAACGGCGCCGGCAAGACGACGCTGTTCCGGATGCTCGTGGGCCAGGAGGCACCCGACGGCGGGACGATCCAGATCGGCGACACCGTCCAGCTCGCCTACGTGGATCAGAGCCGCGACGACCTGGCGGCCGACAAGACGGTCTTCCAGGAGATCACCCAGGGCGTGGAATACGTGAAGGTGGGCCCCCGCGAGATCCCGGCCCGGGCGTATGTGTCGAGCTTCAACTTCCGTGGCACGGACCAGCAGAAGCTCGTCGGGAACCTGTCCGGCGGGGAGCGCCACCGCGTGCACCTCGCCAAGCTGCTCCAGTCGGGCGGCAATGTCCTGCTCCTGGACGAGCCCACCAACGATCTCGATGTCGACACGCTCCGGGCGCTCGAGGCCGGGTTGGAGTCATTCCCGGGCTGCGTCGTGGTCATCAGCCACGACCGCTGGTTCCTGGACCGCATCGCGACCCACATCCTGGCCTTCGAGGGTGACAGCCAGGTCCGCTGGTTCGAGGGCAACGTCACCGACTACGAGGCCTTCCGCCACAAGGAACTGGGGAGTGCCGCGGATCAGCCGCACCGGATCAAGTACAAGCGGCTCGCCGCGCCGTGATCGGTCAGGAGGATCCTTGGAGATCCTCTGCGGCAGCGGCCCCGAGGTACCGGAATGTCCACTCCTCGGCGAGTGGGCGAGTCTCGGCGAAGACGATTCGGATCTCCGGGTACCGGACTTCCACGCGGGCAAGCATGTCGGGCAGGAAGCCAGCCGGCGCGTATGCGTGCTTGATGAGCGACGAATACCGCTCCTCCACGACGATCGCCGCGCGGTACACCTCGCCGAGCTTCGCGAGTTCGAAGACGAGCGTGCCGTTGCTGAGCGAATTCGCCAGATCATCAAGCGCCTTGCGTTCGACGACGGCGATGATCGACCCGTCGGACCGACGAACGGCGTAGTCGCCCGCGATCAACGCCGCTCGACTCGTCGTCGCCTGCTGTTTCGCGAAGCGGAAAGGGTAGCGTTCTCGCGTATCGATGACGATCTCCAGGTCGGTGAGGCCGCTCGCCCTGCGACCAGGGATCCTTGCCCCGGGACGTGCCGTGCCGACGACCTTGCGGGTCTGCCAGAAGATCCCCTCGCGCCCGCCGCGCATCGTCGTGACCACGAACTGCGAGCGGTCCTCGCGCGGACGATCCAGCACCAGGTCGATGGCCGGGCCGCGCCGTCGGCAGAGCAACACGCCAACATCTTCCACGATCTCCGCGTCAGCCGGCCAGGCATCGGCACGGGCGCAGAACACGCGGGCCGTCCTTGGCCACGTGTCGCGAACCTTGAGGATCATGCCGCCGTCGATGGGCAGGCGAACAAGGTACGGCAGGCTTGAGTCGGGGTCCGGGTTGCGTGCGACGAGGAAGCGCATGGCCCACAGGCTACGCCTCGGCGCAACGTCGCGACCTGATCGGTTAGCCCGTCACGACGGGCGCTTGATGGAGCGACCCATCGAGTCGCGGCTGCGGGCCTGATTGGCGCTGGTGAAGTGCATCTGCTTCAGTCTCGGCTCCGGCATCGGTGCGGACATCGCGACCGTCTCGGTATCGAGCTCATGGATGAGGCGCTTGAGGAGCGGGTCGTGCCCGCCGTAGCGGCGGATGCGCTTGGCCGTGCCCTCCAGTACATGACGCGCCGCGTCGAATTCGTGGCGACGGTTAAGCTGGACGGCCTCCTGCCGGGCTCGGGCCGCGAACTGGCGGGCGACGGCTCGATCGACGTCCCGATCGCGCACCTGCGCATCATTGGTCCGGTCATCGGCGTAGGTCCAGGTGAGACGTTCCACCTCGCCGTGGTCGATCATCACCCGGGTGTCCCGGCCGATCTCGCCATACGGAAACGTGACACGAAGCACGACATCCACGGCCTGGTTCGCCACGAGATCACCGACGAATACCGTCGAGCACTGGTTGCCGGGCGACAGCTTCTGCGGGGAGATCGCCTCTAGCCGGATACCCTCGGCGGCGACGACCTCGAAGGCGACGTCCCGTGCCACGACTTCCAGCGTCTCCCCTACCTCGCTCGCGATGTGGTCGCGGATCTGTGCCGCATCGGCGATGAAGTAGAAGTGCCCGCCGCCGGCGTCGGCCATCGATTGGAGCAGCGCCTCATCGAAGTCGTTGCCGACACCGAATGTGGTCGTGGAGATGCCACGGGCCCGAAGTTCAGCGGCGTGGTGGCTAAGCTCCAGCGCATCGATGATGCCGACGTTGGCTAGACCGTCCGTGAGCAACAGAGCCCGGTTGACGGCGTCGGGATCCAGGCGCGCCGCGACCTGTTCACACCCCGCGAACCAGCCCCCGGACAGGTTGGTGCTGCCACCGGTCTGCAGGTCGCGGAGGTGCGCGATGGCGTCGCGCCGGGCGGGTTCGGTCGCCGTGGTGGTCTCGACGACCACGCGGACCTCATCGTCGTAGGCGACGACCGTGAATCGGTCGCGGTCGTCAAGGCGCTCGATGCCGTCGATGACGGCTTGCTTGGCGAGCTCCAGCTTCTGGCCGGACATGGAACCCGACCGATCGATGACGAAGGCGAGATTGACCGGCGGGCGTCGCCGGGTGTGGGTGGCCGGCGGCGCGGTCAGCTCAACGAGGACAAAGCGGTGGCTTCGGTCGTTGGGTCTGATGTACTGGCGATCGGCGCGAGCACGGATGGTGACGGCGGGTCGGTCGTTCATGTCGGGTCCTCCTCGAGCAGGTCGCGGGCGATGGCGATGAGGCGATCGACCCGCTTGGCCGTCGAGCGCACGAGCGGTCGGCGGATGTGAAGTTCGACGTCGGGGGCGAGGTCGATCCGTTCCCACTGGGCGCGCTCGAGTCGGACGTCAGGGGCGGGGGCTGGGGGCGCTGGGGCCATGGACGGTGCCGGAACCGCCGATTCAACTGGGGCGGTCTGCATGTAGAGCGCCGGGCGTTCGGCGGCGCGTGATGGATCCGTGATGCGGCGGATGTAGGCGAGCGCGGAGTCGCGCGGTGGTTCCGGCGTCGAGTCGTCCAGCTGCAGGATCGCCTCGTCCCCCAACGCGTCGAGCCGGGTGCGGATCTCAGCGAGCGGTTGGTGTTCCGATTGGAGTCGCTTGATGAGGCGGAGTCGTGCGAAGTCTGTGTCATCGTATTTGACGCCGGGACCCGCACTGCCTGGGCTCCGGAGCAACCCCTGGGTGATGTAGTAGCGGATGGTGCGCGGGGTAACGTTCGCTAGATCTGCGAGTTCGGTCAGCGAATAGCGGGGTTCACGGGTGGGCGACATGCCATTATCATGACAGTACAACGTGTCAATGTCAAGACTAGGCGGGCGTGGGCGGGAGGACCCAGCGCACACGCGGCGCAGGCCCTAGGCTAGGCACAAGATGACCACCGAGGCCCCTGGCCACACAACAGGCATCGCGGACCCGGAGCTCCTGCGGCGGACCACGGACCTCGCCATCGCGTTCCTCGAATCTCTCCCGGAGCGGCCCGTCCGCCCGACCGCCACCCGGGACGAGCTGCTGGAAGCGCTCGGCGGCCCCCTCCCCCGCGACGGCCAGCCCGCCATCGATGTCATCGAGCACCTCGCCGAAGCGGCCGACCGCGGCACCGTCGCAATCCCGGGCCCGCGCTACTTCGGGTTCGTCATCGGCGGCTCCCTCCCGGCGGCCCTCGCGGCCGACTGGCTGACCTCCACCTGGGACCAGAACGCGGGGATCTACACGACCGGGCCCGCCGCATCTGTCGTGGAGGAAGTCGTCGGAGCGTGGCTCGTCGACCTGCTCGGGTTGCCCGCCGGGACGAGCGTGGGCCTCACCACCGGGTGCCAGATGGCGCACTTCACGTGCCTCGCGGCGGCGCGCCACGCCGTCCTGGAGCGCGCCGGGTGGGACGTGGAGGAACAGGGCCTCGCCGGCGCGCCGGCGATCTCGGTCATCGTCGGCTCCGAGACCCACGCCACGATCCCCACCGCGCTGCAGTTCCTCGGGCTCGGCCGCTCGCGCGCGACGATCATCGAGAGCGACGACCAGGGCCGGATCCGGCTGGACGCCCTGGAAGCGGCACTGCCCGCCGCGGGCTCGCCGCTCATCATCTGCCTCCAGGCCGGCAACGTGAACACCGGCTCGTTCGATCCGATCGGCCCCGCGATCGAGCTGATCCGGGCGCGCTGCCCGGGCGCATGGATCCATATCGATGGCGCCTTTGGGCTGTGGGCGGCCGCAGACCCCAAGCGGCGGCACCTGCTCGCCGGCCACGACGCCGCCGATTCCTGGGCGACCGACGGCCACAAGTGGCTGAACGTGCCCTACGACTCTGGGTTCGCCTTCGTGCGCGATCCCGAGGCCCACTCGGCGGCCATGTCCCCGCAGAGCGCCGCCTACATCGCCTACGGCGAGGCCGAGCGCGACGAGTTTCGCTGGGTGCCCGAGTACTCGCGTCGGGCGCGCGGGTTCGCCGCATACGCCGCGCTGCGTTCGCTCGGCGCGAACGGGGTCGCGGCCATGATCGAGCGCTGCTGCACGCATGCGGTGCGCATGGCGGACGCGCTGCGCGACGCTGGCGACGGCATCGAGGTCCTCAACGACGTGGTGCTCGACCAGGTCCTCGTGCGCTTCCCGGCTCGGGCCGGCGACGATGCCGCGGCCGGCGACGCCGATGCCGATGCCCGGACGCGCGCGGTCATCAAGGCCGTCCAGGACGACGGAACGTGCTGGCTCGGCGGCACCGTCTGGCACGGCATGGCCGCGATGCGCATCTCGATCGTCAACTGGGCCACGTCCGAGGCGGACATCGATCGCTCGGCCGCGGCGATCATCGCGGCGGCCCGGCGCACCGGCTGAACCGCGGTCCGCAGCGGCGAGGCGCGGCCGCCGCCCTGCCAGGTGCTCCCGCTATCTCCGCCATCTGCAGCGGCGCAGCATCCTTAGGCGGGACGACACCGTTGTCCTGCCTCGCCGAACACCCATTTCACACCCAGTCCGTGCTTGGGATCGCCGATCCATAGCCGCTCCACCCGCTGATCCGGTCCTCGAGACCGCCCAACGTCCCCCCGGGGGCGCATATGGCGGAGTCGACCTTCGGCCCGCTCGCGGCAGCCGCGCCGAGCTGGCCGCACGGCCGCCGCCTGCGTCAGTACGCATCCTGATAGCGACGGCACACCTCGGCGGGTTCCAGCGCCTCCGCCAGCGCGATCTCCGCGCGCTTCACCGCGACGTAGGACTCGTACATCAGGCCCGGGAGCCAGGCCCGGGCGCGCTCGTCCGCGTCGAGGGCATCGAGGGCCTCTCCGAGCGTCGACGGCAGTGGTCGGATGCCAAGAGCGTCGCGCTCGGCATCGGACAGGTCCGCCGGATCCTGATCACACGCGGCCGGCAGCGGCAGGCCGTCGCGGATGCCTTCCAGGCCGGCCCGCACGAGGGCGCCGATGACCATGTACGGACTCGCCGTGGCGTCCGGCGCTCGAAGCTCCATGTTGTAGCTCCGCGCTGCTCGGACCGGATCCTGGATCGGGGATGGACAGATCCTGATCGCCGCTTCGCGGTTCTGGATCCCGAAACTGGCGTAGCCACACGACCAGTGATGCGGGCCGAGTCGGTAGTAGGAGACCGGGCTGGGTGCGACCAGGGCGGTGATCGCCCGCATGTGCCGGAGGACCCCCGCGATGAACTGCTGGGCGACCGGGCTGGACCCGCCGATGCCGTGCTCGTCGTACGCGGCGTTGCGCCCGTCCTCGTCCCGGAAACTGAAGTGCACGTGCGCCCCGTTGCCGACGCCATCCAGGCGTGGCTTGGGGCTGAATGTGGCGCGCTGGCCGCGGCGACGGGCGACCTCGCGGATGAGCTCGCGGGTGATGATCGCGCGGTCCCCAGCCGAGGCACCCAGCGCAGGTGCCGTGGTGACCTCGTATTGCAGATAGCCGTATTCGGGCTCCACGGTCTCCGGTTCCAAGCCCGCCAGCCGGAGGGCCGTGCTGATGTCCCCAGTCAGCGCCGCTGCGTTGCGCATGGCCTCCAATGAGAACGGCGGCCCGGGCAGGAGACCATCGCCAACGAGGGTGAATTCATGCTCGAACGCCGCCAGGACCTGCAGACCGGTCTCGCGCCTGAGATCGTCAAGGGCTGCCTTCATGAACCCACGGGTACAGCACTCCCAGGTGCTGCCATCCTGGTTCCTCGAATCGCACAGGTACAGGTGGAA
>JANOIS010000515.1:0-3969 GCA_031407755.1 Chloroflexota bacterium
TGGTTGCCTGGCTGCTCGCCGTGTCGATGACCGCGGTGTGGGTCTGGGTGATCGCCGAGGGCGAGTACATGAATTCCATTATGGAGGCGGTGCCGGCCGAGGAGCGACTGAGTCTCACCCAGGGTTGGTGGATCGTCGCCTACGTCGCCATGGCTGGGATCGCCATCGTGTCTCTCGCCAACGCCACCGTCGGCTTGCTCCTGGCTTCGCGCCGCGGCGGCGGTCGGATGGGGGCGATCCTGCTCGGCGCGGGCGTAGCCAACGCGGCCGTGCCGTTCGGCTGGGTGGTCGGCGGCAGCCTCGCCCTGCGCGACCCGCTCGACCCGGTGGCGAACGCGCTGTTCCTGATCGGGCCGGCGTCGTATACGTTCGCGTACTCGCTGATCCTTCCAGTCGTGGCCCTGGCGTTCCCTGACGGACGCGTTCCGTCACCGAGGTGGCGCTGGCCGAGTGGACTCGCGATTGGCGCGTTGACGGCCGCGGCCATCCTCGTCATCGTCAAGCCGGGAGGGATCGAGGGTTCGGCGTCCAACATGAACCCGTTCGGCGTCGCCATCCTCCCGGGGTGGCTCACCAGTCTCGCCGGCCCGCTGAACGTGATCGGCAGCCTTTTGATCTCGCTCCTTGGCGTGGCAGCCGTCGTCACGCGATACCGGCGCGGCTCGGGACTCGAGCGGCAACAGCTGCGCTGGTTGGTCGCTGCGGTCCTCGTGGCGGTGGTGCCGCTCACGATCTCGATCGTGGGCGGCGGAGTCGGCTGGATCGTCCTCGCTCTTCCCGGCATCATCCTCGTGCCGGTCGCCGTGTGGATTGCCGTCACTCGGCACGGCCTCTACGACATCGACCGGCTGATCAGCCGCGGCGTGGCGTGGGCCGTGCTCAGCGGGCTGCTCGTCGCGGTCTACGCTGGCGCTGTCATCCTGCTACAAAGCGTGCTCGGCGGCGTGACCCAGGGCGAGACCCTGGCGGTCGCCGGGTCCACGCTCCTTGCCGCCGCCCTGTTCCAGCCGCTCCGGCGGCGGATCCAGGCCGCCGTCGACCACCGGTTCAACCGGGCGCGCTACGACGCCGAGCGAACGGCCACGGACTTCGCGGAGCGCCTTCGCGATCAGGTGGACGTCGACCATCTCCGGACCGCGCTCGCCGCCGCGGCAGGCGGTGCGGTCCACCCGACCGGAGTGGCCGTGTGGCTGCGGTCGACGCCGGGGTCCACGCGATGAGCCCGGCGGCCAGGGCAGTCGTCGGCGAGCGCACCGCTGCCGCCTTCGCCGAACGCCTGCGGGACCAGATCGATCTCGCGGGTCTCGAGGCGGACCTGGCCCTGACCCTCGAGGGCACGCTCCACCCGAGCTCGACCGGCGTCTGGATCCGCGGAGCGAGTCGATGAGCGCCGGACGCTGGGCAGCGGCCGCGGTCGTCGTCGCGACGCTCGCCATGAACGCGGGCACTTTGTGGGTCCTGATCGGCACGGAATTCCTGAGCCGTTATCAGGGAGTCGACTCAACCGAATCTAACGTCACGATCATCTTCGCTGCGCTCGCCGGACTCGAGGCCGTCTCGACGAGCTACGTCCTGGTGGGCATGTTGCTCTCCGGCCGACGAGGTGCCGGCCGAATCGCCGCCGTAATGCTCGCCGGTGGGGCCCTGCTCGCGGCGACGCCGTTCGGCTACTACGTGGGTGGGGAGCTCGTCTTCGAGGCTCCGGCAAACGCGCTCGCGAATGTCCTGTTCCTCATCGGTCCCGTGGCCGTTGGGTCGGCGTTCTCGCTGATCCTTCCCGGCCTGGCGCTGGTGTTTCCGACAGGCCAGCTTCCATCGCGCCGCTGGCGCGTGCCCGTCGCCCTGGTCGCCGCCGCACTTGGCGTCGGAACGGCGCTCACGCTGATCCGGCCAGGGCCGATCGCTGGAGCCACGGGTTCCCGCAACCCATTCGGGATCGACGGGCTGCCGGCGGGCCTCCTGGATGCCTCTGGGCCGCTGGTCGTAGGCGCGATCGTCGGGGTCACGATCCTCGGCGTGGCGGCGGGCCTGACACGGTATCGGCACGCGGACGTGACCTTGCGACAGCAGCTCCGCTGGTTTGTCGTGGCGGTCCTGCTCGTGGCGGTGCCACTGCCGGCGTCGGTCCTCTCCGGCGAGGGCGCGCCGTTCTGGGGAGCGATCGCGTGCATCGGGCTCCTCCTCGTGCCGGTCGCCGTCTGGATCGCCGTGACTCGCCACCGCCTGTACGAGATCGACCGCCTGATCAGTCGCGGCCTGGCGTGGGCCGTGCTCAGCGGGCTGCTCGTCGCGGTCTACGCTGGCGCCGTCATCCTGCTACAAAGCGTGCTCGGCGGCGTGACCCAGGGCGAGACCCTGGCGGTCGCCGGGTCCACGCTCCTTGCTGCCGCCCTGTTCCAGCCGCTCCGGCGGCGGATCCAGACGACGGTCGACCACCGGTTCAACCGGGCCCGCTACGACGCCGAGCGAACGGCGATCGACTTCGCCGAGCGGCTCCGCGATCAGGTGGACGTCGACCATCTCCGGACCGCGCTCGCCGCCGCGGCAGGCGGTGCGGTGCACCCGACCGGAGTGGCCGTGTGGCTGCGGTCGACGCCGGGGTCCACGCGATGAGCCCGGCGGTCAGGGCAGTGGTCGGCGCGCTGTATGTGCTCGGCTTCGCCGCAGCCGCCATCAAGACGCGCAGTCCCGTAACGAATCCCGGACGTTCTGTGCCTACGGTGAGGATGACATGACCGAACTGACTCGACCCATTCGCCGCCTCCTTGGTCGTCAAACGGCCGGCGCCGTGCCTGGCGGCCCACCCGACGCCGCCACCGATTCATCGGAGGACGTGCTGGCGACCGCTGCGACCCCGGCTCGCGAGATCGCGGTCGATATCGCCGACAACGACCCGCTCCTCGCCTATCTCCAATCGGCTCCGGGACCGGTCGATGTGGCGCGCCTCGAACTGGACTCGCCCGCCGTGCGAGCGCTGCGCGAAGCCGGCATCACGCTGGTCGTCCCGCTGGTTACCCATGGCGAGCTGATCGGCACCCTCAACCTGGGCCCGCGGCTCTCCGAGCAGGAGTACTCGGCTGACGACCGGAAGCTGCTGGGCAACCTCGCCTCGCAGGCCGCACCCGCGCTTCGGATCGCCCAGCTCGTGGCCGAGCAGGAGGTGGAGGCCCGCGAGCGGGAGCGCTTCGAGCACGAGCTCGAGGTCGCCCAGCTGATCCAGCAGCACTTCCTCCCGCTGATCCTGCCGCAGCCATCCGGCTGGAGTATCCAGGCCCATTACAAGCCGGCTCGCGCGGTCGGCGGCGACTTCTACGACTTCGTCGAGCGCAGCGACGGGACGCTGGCGTTCGCGGTCGGCGATGTGACCGACAAGGGCGTTCCGGCCGCGATGATCATGGCCGCCACGCGCTCATTTCTCCGCGCCGCAGGCCAGGAGGACGCCTCGCCTGGTGAGGTCCTGGCTCGGGTCAATGACCTCCTCCAGGCGGACATGCCGCCGCGCATGTTCGTGACCTGTCTGTACGGTGTTCTTGACCCCTCCACCGGCCGGGTCCGGTTCGCGAACGCTGGCCACAATCTGCCGATCGTCCGGTCCACGACCGGCGCGGTCGAGTTACGTGCCACAGGGATGCCGCTTGGCCTCATGCCCGGCATGCGTTACGACGAAACGGAGACGCAGCTCGCGCCTGGCGATCAGCTCGTCCTGACCTCGGACGGGATCGCCGAGGCGCATGCGCCGGATCACGAGATGTTCGGGATCCCGCGACTCCGCGACGTCATCGCCGGCGCCGAAGCGGGAGACCGCCTGCTGAGCGAGATCCTTGCCGGACTTGAGGCGTTCACGGGCACCGCCTGGGAGCAGGAGGACGACATCACCCTGGTCTCCCTGGGCTGGCACGGGGCGGGGCTGCTCACGGAGTTCGAGATCCCGAGCGAGCCCGGCCGCGAGCGCGAGGCGATGCAGCGGGT
>JANOIS010000483.1:0-2901 GCA_031407755.1 Chloroflexota bacterium
CCGTTGCGCGCCGGTCACACCGGTCACACCGGTCGCGCCGGTCGCGCCGGTACGCTCCGACGGTCGGCCGGCAGACGTCCCCGGTGACGGCGAACGCCGCCCCGTGGCGATCGATCCCAGGCGGCGCCTGCCCCACCTGAGCCCCCGGACGAGCGGCTGGAGCGGCAAGCCATCCTCGGCACTGGCGGCCACCCGGATCAAGGTGAACCCGGCCGGATGGTCCTCGCGCCACGGCAGGCCAGCCTTGTGCCGTGCGACCACGGTCACCTCGTGGCCCCTGGCTAGGCAGGTGGTCGCGATCCGGTACGTCCGCGAATCGAACTCGCCGGTGGACGGCAGGACGAGGACCAGGTGCTGCGGAACGATGTCCGTCATCCCAACAGCCGCGCGATCGATTCCGTTGCGCCGTCCGTTTCGATCGTGCGCTCGCGCGCTCGACGTCGCGCATCCGCGGGCGCCCGATCGACCGGTGCCAGGCGATCGAGTGTGGCGCATGCCAGGTCCGCGTCCGCCCCGACGAGGACGGACGTCGCCGTCTCGCCGCGTGTCGTTTCGAGCCATTCGGTGGTGCCGCGGAGGACGAGGCACGGTGTCCCGAGCCAGGCCGCCTCACGTTGCACGCCGCCCGAATCGGTCAGGACGGCGGCGGCATGCAGTTGCGCGGCCAGTGAGGCGCGGTAGCCGAGCGGCTCGATCAAGATGACGTCGGGGCCTGGCGCGATGCCCAGCCGATCCATCGCGACGCGCGTCCCCGGGTGCAGGGCGAGCACGACCGGGCGATCGGCACGGGCCACGCCGTCCAGCAGCCCGACCCAGCCGCGGATGGCGTCCGGCGCACGGTTCGCGGCACGATGCACCGTGGCGAACAGGAAGGCACCGGTCCGGAGGACGCCGCCGGCCACGCCCGCCAGCGCTCGCTCGTCGCGTACGGCCTCCACGGTCCGTGCCGCGAGGTCGCGCATCACATCGCCGACGAGGTGGACCCCGTCCTCGATGCCTTCCGCGGCGAGGTTCGCGACGGCTGTCTCGTTCGGAGCGAAGCACCAGCGCGACAGGTGATCCACGAGGACCCGGTTCAGCTCCTCGGGCATCGTCCGATCGAATGACCGCAGCCCGGCCTCCACGTGGGCCACCGGCAGAACGAGCTTGGCAGCGGCGAGCGTGGCGGCAAGGGTCGAATCGGTGTCGCCGTACACGATGACGGCGTCCGGGGCGATGTCGCGGAACGCGGCCTCAAGGGCGATCAGCATCGCCCCGACTCCCTCCGCCGCGCTCCCTCCGCCGATCCCGAGCGCCCGATCCGGCCGCCGCAGCCCGAGCTCACGGAAGAAGACGCCGGCCATCTCGTCGTCCCAGTGCTGTCCCGTATCGATGAAGGTTTCTTCGTGGTGCTCGCGCAGGGCGGGTTGCAGGGCGGCCGCCTTGATCAACTGTGGGCGCGTGCCGACGACGTTCGCGATGTGCATCAGGCAGCGGTCCGCCCGTCGAGCCAGTCCACGATCTGATCGGCGATGCGCTCCCCGGCGTGACCGTCCCACAACGGCGGCCGCGGACCGGTCGGTCTGAGCGGACCGGCCAGGATCTGATGTGCCGCCGCGACGACCTCGCCAGGGGCGACGAGGCGGTTCGTTCCATGACTCACCGTGATCGGCCGTTCCGTGTTTGGCCGCATCGTCAGGCAGGGGACATCCAGGATCGTCGTCTCTTCCTGGATCCCGCCCGAATCGGTCAACACCATGCGTGCGCCCGCGACAAGCGACAGGAACGCCACGTAGCCCAGCGGCTCCACGATCCGGAGTCGATCGCCGTTGAGCAGGCCGGCCGACGTCAGGGTCTCCCGGCCGCGCGGATGGAGAGGGATCACCAGCGGCAGCATCTCGGCCAGCCCGTGAAGCGCCTCGACGACGGCCCGCGCGCTGTCTGCGGCGTCCACGTTGGACGGTCGATGCAGGGTCACGACGCCGTACGTTTCGGACAGGCCCAGCCGTTCGCGCTCGGTGGCGGGATCGAACGTCGGTCGCAGCGCCAGCAGCGTATCGATCATCGGATTGCCGACGAACCGGATCCGTTCGGCGGGCACACCGGACCGGCGCAGGATGCCCTCGGCCTCGGGGCTGGTGGTGAACACCAGATCCGCCAGCAGGTCGCTGACGATCCGGTTGACCTCCTCCGGCATGGATCGGTCGAATGAACGCAGACCGGCCTCGACATGCGCGGACGGCACGCCGAGTCGAGCGGCCACCAGGCTCGCCGCCAGCGTGCTGTTGACGTCGCCATACAGGACGGCCAGCGTCGGCGGGTGGATCGACCATTCGCTCTCGAGCCCGATCATCACCGCCGCGGTCTGCTCGGCGTGGGTCCCGGAGCCGACACCGAGGTTGAGATCCGGTTCGGGCAGGTCGAGATCGCGGAAGAACACATCGCTCATCCGCTCGTCGTAATGCTGGCCGGTGTGGATGACACGCTGCGGCACGCCGCGCTCGCGAAGGGCTCGCATGACCGGCGCCGCCTTGATGAAATTCGGGCGAGCGCCGATGACGTGGTTGAGGGGATGGGGCATCAGCGCAGAGTATGGCGGACGGGCCGTCGCCTATCCTTCGCCGGTATGCCAGAGCCCGGCGATGCCGTTCCCCGTACCCCGCTCGTGGGGCGCGTCGTGCGACGCCTGCGCCGCCTCGTGGGAGCCGCGCCGCCCCCCGGTACGACCGCGCCGCGCCGCCACTACCTGGCCGATGCGATCGCCGGGATCCATCGGGTGCGCGCGGCCGGGCACGATCCCGGCCTCCTCGAACCGCCGGGCCAACAGAGCCTGGTACGGATTCAGTCGATCCAGCGGCCACATGGCGAGGACGATCGGTGCCTCGTGCCCGGCCGCGCGCACCCGGTGGATCCCGGCGATCG
>JANOIS010000498.1:0-1969 GCA_031407755.1 Chloroflexota bacterium
CGCCAGCGCGATGTACCTGGCATTCGCCATATCGGGGTTCATCGGGACGGTCGTGAAGATCGTCGCGTATCGCCGCGGGCTGCCGTCATGGTGAGGCCGACCCGCGTCACCAACGACATCCGGCGGTTGCGCTTCGATCGCAGCGAGATGACCCAGGCCGAGCTCGCCGATCGCATTGGCGTGACCCGCCAGACGGTCATCGCCATCGAGCAGGGGCGCTACTCGCCAACGCTCGAGATGGCCTTCCGGATCGCCCGTGCTCTGGGTGTCGCCCTCGACGATGTCTTCCAGTACCCGGACGAGGCCGCCGAACGATGAAAGCCGTCGTCCAGGATCGCTACGGCGACGTCGATGTCCTCCGCCTAGTCGAGATCGACCGCCCGGTGCCACGTGGCGGCGAGGTCCTCGTCCGGGTCCACGCCGCGGGCGCCCACATCGGGGACTGGCGTCTGATGCGGGGCGAGCCCGCACTCATCCGGCTCGGCTACGGCATTCGAGCCCCGCGCCTGCGGGTTCGAGGGGAGGCCATGGCCGGGACCGTCGAGGCCGTCGGGCCCGGCGTCGTCGACTTCCGCGTGGGCGATGCGGTGGTCGGCACCGGCACGGGATCCCACGCCGAGTTCGCCGTGGCTCGCGCCGATCGGCTCGTCGCAAAGCCGCCGTCGATGGACTGGATCGAGGCCGCCGCCGTGCCGACGTCGTCGGTCACCGCGCTGCAGGCACTGCGTGACCTCGGTGAGGTGCGGGCCGGACAGCGCGTGCTGGTCATCGGCGCGACGGGCGGCGTCGGCCACTTCGCCACCCAGCTCGGCGTCGCGATGGGCGCCCAGGTGACCGGCGTGTGCAGCACGTCGAACGTGGAGTTCGCGCGGTCGCTCGGTGCCCACGACGTCATCGACTACACCCGCGAGGATCCGAGCGATCCGTCCGCGGGCCGCCGATTCGATGTCGTCGTCGATGCCGTCGGGAACCGGTCGATCGGCGACCTGCGACGTGTCCTGGCCGACGACGGTGCGCTCGTCCTCGTCGGCGTACCGATCGGTGGCCGGTGGCTTGGCGGTGTCGATCGGATGCTCCGGGCTGTCATATTGTCCCGATTCGTGCGCCATCGGCTGCGGCCGCTGGCCTCGATGGACAAGCGCGAGGACCTGGCCGTCGTCCTCGGCCACATCGAGGCTGGCCGGATCCGGCCGGTCATCGATCGGACGTATCCGCTCGAGCAGGTGCCGGACGCGATGCGCCACCTTGGGCAGGGCCACAGCCGCGGCAAGGTCGTCATCACGATCTGAACCGCGCGCAAGGCCGCGTGGCGGCCGCAACGCGGCCCCTGATTCGCGCCCGGGGCCGCTTTCCGATAGCATCAGAAAAACCCCGGAGGATCCCTGACCCATGGCGAAGTATGTCTTCGTGACCGGCGGCGTCACGAGCAGTCTCGGCAAAGGCATCACGGCCGCCAGCGTCGGGAGGATCTTGAAGGCGCGCGGCCTGCGCATCTCCATCCTGAAGCTGGACCCATACATCAACGTGGATCCGGGCACGATGAGCCCTTACCAGCACGGCGAGGTTTTCGTCACCGACGATGGTGCCGAGACGGATCTGGACCTCGGCCATTACGAGCGCTTCATCGACGAGAACCTGTCCCAGCTCAGCAACGTCACGACCGGGCGCATCTACCAGGCAGTGATCGCCAAGGAGCGCCGCGGTGACTACCTCGGCGGCACGGTCCAGGTCATCCCGCACATCACCAACGAGATCAAGGAGCGGATCCAGCGCGTTGCCCGCGACGGCGACCCGGACGTCGTGATCGTCGAGGTCGGGGGCACCGTCGGCGACATCGAATCGCTGCCGTTCCTCGAAGCCATCCGCCAGATGCGCAAGGACGTCGGCCGAGCCAACGTCATGTACATCCACGTGACTCTCCTGCCGGCCCTCGCCGCGACGGGTGAGCTCAAGACCAAGCCCACCCAGC
>JANOIS010000502.1:0-5894 GCA_031407755.1 Chloroflexota bacterium
TGATCGGCTCCAAGTTGTCATCCACGATCCAGTCGGCGACGCTGGCCGCCCAGGCACTGCCGGACCGCGAGATCCACATCATCGACACCGGATCGACGTCCATGGCGACCGGGATCCCGGCCCTGCTCGCCGCCGATATGGCGAGGGCCGGCGTCCCCGCGACCGAGATCGCAGAGGGCATTCGCGCACGCATCTCCGACATCGACCTCTTTGTCGCCGTCGATACCCTGGACTACCTCAGGAAGGGTGGCCGTCTTTCCGCAGCGAGTGCGACGATCGGCACCATGCTGGCCATCAAGCCGATCATCACGGTGCGCGACGGAGAGGTCGTGATGGCAGAGCGGCAGCGCACCCGGACCAAGGCCCGCGAACGCGTCATCGAACTCATCGTCGCCCGGCCGCTTGAGCGGCTCGCGATCATGCACACGCCGACCAGCACGCGCGAGGAGGTTGAGGCGTTCCGCGACGCCGTCGTCGCCCGGGTTCCCGGCGGCATCGACCCGGCTCACGTGTCGGTCGGCCTGCTCGGCGCTTCCACTGGCCCCCACCTCGGCCCGAACCTTATGGGGGCGTGCTTCCTGGTCCGGCCCTGACCGGCGGCCGGAAAACGACCGGGGACGTGGCGCAATACCGCAACGCCAGGGAGGCCACCACAATGCGCGAGGATGCCAGGCAGGCGCTCCTCGCGAGCGTCACCCGAGCGGGAGTAGCTCAGTCGGCAGAGCGTCTGCTTCCCAAGCCTCTGAGCCTTAGCGCTGTGGCAAGCTTCCTGGATACCTGACCATTTCGATTTCAGTTATCCGCTGTTCGCAGAGTCTGCTTCGTGCTGTTCGGCGGCACGCGAACGTACTCGGGGGATGCCCGCCGGTCCGCACCGCTCCCGCGACGAGATCGGACCTCCGCTCCGTGCAGCTCGGCGGGACGGCTGGTGCGCACGAGCACCATGTGCGGAGCGAGGGACTGGACAGTCCACCTTGACACGCGTACAAGGTGCATCGAGGGAGCCCTACGAGCGGAGACTTCTCTTTGACCCTTTGACACTCCGCCGGCTTCCGCGCACCCAGGCTCGCGATGAGCCTCTCGTCACAGGTGGAGGGCAGCAACCATGATCAAGCGGATTGCCATTCTCGCCGTAACCGGCATGGCGCTAATGGCGCTCTCCGCCGGTATCGCCGTTGGCCAAAGCGGCGAAGGAAGCGCGGCCAAGGCCGTGCTCCATGACGTCAGCGGGAACCCGGTTGGGGTCGTCAAGCTCACCGAGAAGGCTGGCGCCGTGCGGGTGCGGGTCGAGGTTCAGGGCCTACCGGCAGGCTTCCATGGCTTTCATGTGCACACTATCGGCGCGTGCACCCCGCCCTTCACCTCAGCGCTCGGGCACTTCAACCCAGGCGGTACTGGTCACCCTGGGCATGCAGCAGACATGCCGGTTCTGCTGGTGAACGCGGATGGCACGGGTGAGGCGCGCTTCGTGAGCGACCGATACGGCTTGGCCGACGTCCTAGGCCGGGCGTTGATCGTCCATGCAAACCCGGACAACTATGCGAACATCCCGACCCGCTACGCAGCTGGCGGGGCCGATGCCACGACCCTGGCGACTGGGGACGCGGGCGGTCGGATCGCCTGCGGTGTGATCGAAAGAGGGACTGCGGATTAGATTAGCCGGGGTCCTGCCCACCTCGGTTACTCGCCAATGAGCCGGCGGTGAGTGGAATGGTGCGCCAGCGGATGGCAGGTAAACACCGCTGGCCGGTCGTCCTTCTGCCGGGTGGCATCCTGCCGGCCCAGCCGGCCTACCAGGCGCTGCTGGCAGAGCTCGGCGAGGCCGTGGATGCCCGGGCAAAGGACCTGGAGATGTACGCGGGTGCAACGGTCCCGCCTCCCGGCTACAGCCTGGAGACCGAGGTCGAGGGGATCCGTCGGGTCGCTGACGATGCCGGGTTCGAAACGTTCCACCTCGTCGGGTACTCGGCCGGCGGAGCGTCGTCGCTGGCGTTCGCGGCCCATTATCCCGAACGACTTCGGAGCCTCACGCTGATGGAGCCGGCATGGGCCGGACGAACCGGACAGACCCCGGAGGAAGTCGCCGTCTACGATCGCTTCCGAGCCATCCCGGAGCTGTCGCCGGACGGGATCATGCCCGCCTTCATTCGGACGCAGCTGGCCTTGGGCGTCGAGCCCCCGGCGCCGCCGCCTGGACCTCCGCCGTCGTGGATGCCCTCGCGCCTGGCGGGGATCGGCGGATTCATGGCGGCATTCGACGCCTTCGAACCCGACTTCGACGTGCTCCGCAGGTTCGATCGGCCCGTCTACTTCGCCCTGGGCGGCCTCGGCAATCCCGACCTCTACGCGCGGATGGCCGCACGCCTCGCCGGCGTCTTCCCGGACTTCACCCTTGACGTCTTCGCGGACCGCCATCACTTCGACCCGCCGCACCGGGTGGAGCCGGCGCGGCTCGCTGCCGCGCTACGCGCCTTCTGGGCTGGCGCGGAGTCGAACCATGGGGACCCGGCGTGATGACCGAGCATCCGAACGCCGAACTCGTGCGCAAGATCTACGAGTTGTCGGGCGGCGGCGACGTCGACGGGTTCGCGGACGCGCTCGCCGATGACGTCGTGTGGCATGTCCCGGGTCGAGGTGCCAACGCCGGTGCCCATCGCGGCAAGGAGGCAGTGCTTGCGTTCTTCGGCCGGGTCATCCCCGGCCTTCGGTCGTTTCGCATCGAGGTGCATGACATCCTGGCGACCGATGCCCACGTGGTCGTCCTCGTGAGGTACGACCACGAGCGCGATGACCGTCGGTTCCAGCAGCTCGGGACCGAGGTCTTCCACGTCGACGAAAACGGCCAGATCAAGGAATTCTGGGCATTGATCGACGATACGGGTGCGTTCGACGAGTTCTTCGCGTAGGGCCCGACCCAATATCGCTGAGGAGAGAGAAGATGACCCGACCCGATCGTCCGAGTTGTGTGACCCATGTCGGGGCGCGCGTCGTGGCCACAGGCAGGCCGACGTGAGGTGGCTCGCCTACTTCCGAACATCGGCGCTGGCGTTCCTGATCCTCTCGGTCGGCCTTACAGTGCTGGGCATTGCGAATCGCGTTGCCTACCGCTTCGGTGGTCAGGGCGATCCGGATCGGATCCTCGATGACGTTGTCCTAAAGGGGACGGGCCTGTCCGCCCCGATCGTGTTCCTCATCGTCTTTGCGCTCCTGTTCGCTCTGACGTGGCTGCCAAGGCCGTGGCGGGCGATCCCTCTCGCGCTCGTCGCACTCTTCGGCGTAGTTGGACTGATCGCGGGGATCGGCGAGATCGACGGCGGTCTGCCCCGGGCCGGCCTGAGCCCGTTCATCACGGCAATCTGGCTGATAACCCTGGTGGTAGTCGTTGCGATGGTGGTCACGGCGACTGCTTCCGCCATCGACGCCCTGAAGCGCCGTCGAGGCCCCGAATCGCGCTGACTCGTTCGACCGCCATTGAGCTGCCGGTGCCTCGTCGTCCCGAGTCTGGAGTCCCCCTGAGCCCACTTCAGCGGATGAGCGTCGGGACCACCCAGTCGGCCGGCTCCGGCCGACTACCCGCTGGCGCTCCTCCCGACATCGATAAGCTGCTGGCTAGAGGACCACCGACCGCGCACGCAGGTCGACGAGCACGATCCGTCGGCGCGAGTTGAAGCACCACCGGAGAGGGACAAATGTCCATGCCACCCGAGACACCGATGAGGAGGCCATCCGCAACGTCGCGAGGGCCTACCAGGAGTCGTGGCTGGATGGGGATGGCGAACGGATGCGTGGCGCGCTCCATCGGAATCTCGCCAAGCGCGGACTGGACTACGCGGCCGACCGAAGGCCGTCCGGCGTGCATCACCTGACTGCCGAGTATCACCCGACGAGCTGCGACCAGCCGGACCGGACGACTCGACCTCTGTGTCTGGGATCTGGCTGTGATCGACTTCGGGCGACGCGCCTGCCACGAACTCGTGATGAAACAAGCGCACGTACCTGATCACGACGCGTATCTCCCACAACGCCGGGAGGCGCTGGTCTAGCCTCGGTCATGAGGCTTCACGCTCCGGGGCCGGCCACCCCGCGCTACTTCGTTTGGCGCACCGCGATCCCGTGGGGGTCAGCCCGTTCGACGCTGTTGACCACGTGGCTGATCGGAGCGATCGCCTGAAGGACTCCGGTCCGCCCAGATTCGGTCACGCGCATGATGCCCAGGCCCGGCGTAGCGCCCACGGCATTCCCGACCCCCGCCACGTTCGCGGTCAGGGGGTTGGGCCCGCGCAGGGCGGCAAAGACCCGGTTGCCCGCGGGCGCGATGCCCATCAGGTCGGGGGCGGGATCGGCGCTCACTGCGCCGGCCAGGCCGAATTCGCCGACGACGCTGGCCGAGGCGGTGTCGACCACGACGACCCGGTTGGCCGCGCGGTCGGCCACCCACAGGAACCGCTGGTCCTTCGTGAGGACGGTCCCGTGGCTGTCGACGAACCCGCGGCTGTCGTGGCTGAAGACCACGCTCGGCGCAGGGGTGTTGGGCGGGTTGGGCGTCGCATCGATGCCGCTCATCGGGAACGCGTAGAGGTCCGCCTCGAGCGGATTGGCAGCTGTGCCCCCGCCCGAGTTGATGAACATGCGGCCGGCTGCCTCCATGCCACCGCAGCCATTCGGATGGACGGTCGAGGCGTCGTACTCGGCGACGATCGCCATCGGGCTCGCGGTACTGTCGACCACGAACAGGCCGCCGCCGCGCAGGGTGACGAAGGTAAAGCGGCTGGACGCATCGATGACCGGGCAGATGGGCGCGTTGTCCGGTCGGAGTGCGCCCTGGCAGGCTGCCCCGCTCGGCGTGGTGCACGTGGCCAGGTCGAGTGTCGCGGCGGGGGCGAGTTGGAACGTCGCGTTGCCGTAGTCGGTCTGAATGCGCTGGAGAAGCTTGCCGTTCTGGTTGGCGACGACAACGTACGACTCATCAGGAGCGGGGAAGGCGGCGTGGGCCTGCGCCCCAACGTCGATGCACGCGATGGGCGTGCGCGTCGCCGCCTCCATGAACAGGACATGGCCAGTGGCGACGAACGACACGATGGCGTAGCTGTGCGCAGCGTTGAGCGTCAGCATGTGCGGCCGGCGCGGCGCCGTTCCGGTGGTCGCCAGGCACAGGGAGCGCGCCGCCGCGCCCAGATCGATGACCTCCGGCTTCGCCTTGGCCGCGGCCGCACCCTCCAGCGCCGGACCCGGATAGATGTAGAGGGTCCCGCCGCCGTCGTCCCTCGTGTCCGACTGGTCGACGATCCAGACCTCGTACCCGCCGTCCCTCGCGACGACCGCCCCAACGGTTACCGCGCCGACGAGGAGCGCAGCGGTCAGGGTCGTACTGACCGCCATAGCCAGCAAGCGCTTCATCCCTCTACCTCCGTCCCCGGCGAGCCTCGATTGTGCGCGCCCGTTGTCGTCGGTTCAACCCCTGGTGGTGCCTCCCGTCAACACCACAGTGAGGGCGCTGCCCTGTCGTCAACGAAGCCGGCGAGATCACCGACTTCTGGGCGCTGATCGACGATACGTCCGCGTTCGACGAGTTCTTCGCCGACTGATTCACCGCCCGGATGATGCCTTCCGTCACAACTCGACATCGTCCCGCCATCAACGTTGACGTGAGCCAGATTCCATTGACTTCCGTGGCGTTTGGCCGGACGAAGCGCCCGCGCGTCGCGGCGAGGTTGTGCGCGGCCGCAACGAGGCACGCGCCAACTTCGCTCTCCATCATCCGACTGGCAGAGCGCGAGGGTGAGGTTTGGATCGAGTGGCGGATGGCCGGGACGCGTGTCGACGGGACCGTCATGGAGTTCGTCGGCGTGAATATCTTCGGCGTCGAGGACGACACGTTCCGCTGGGGCCGGATC
>JANOIS010000514.1:0-13554 GCA_031407755.1 Chloroflexota bacterium
CGCGGTCGAACGGCAGCGTGGTCTGGATCCCGGTCACGACGACTTCGTCGAGTGCGCGGCGCATGCGCGCGACGGCCTCCGCCCGATTCGAACCCACGGTCATGATCTTTGCGATCATCGGATCGTAATCCGGCGGTATGCGCTCCCCTGCTCTGATCGCCGTATCCACGCGGACACCCGGACCCGACGGCATGGTCCACGCGCCGATCCGGCCCGGTGCCGGTGCGAACCCACGTGACGGATCCTCGGCAGCCAGACGAATCTCGATGGCGTGTCGCGTGGGATTCAAGGCGGCTTCGGCGGCGCGCAAGACCGAAGGGGACAGGGCCGCACCCGCGGCGATCCATATTTGCTCGGCGACAAGGTCAAGGTCCGTCACGAGCTCGGTGACGCCATGCTCCACCTGCAGTCGGGCGTTGACCTCGAGGAACCAGAACCGCCGATCCGTGTCGAAGAGGAATTCCGCAGTTGCGGCGTTATGGAGCTTCGCCGCCACCGCAGCCCGCACCGCCATGGCATGGAGCGCCATGCGTTCCTCGTCGGACAGACCCGGAGCGGGCGATTCCTCGACCAGCTTCTGGTGCCGGCGCTGGATGGAGCAGTCCCGCTCACCGAGGGCCACGATGCTGCCGTGCATGTCGCCCAATAGCTGGACCTCGATATGGCGCGCCGGATGTACTTCTCGCTCGAGGTACACGGTGCCGTCCCCAAAGGCAGCGCGCGCCTCTGCCGATCCGGCCGCCAGCGCCGCTGGCAACGCCTCCACGGAAGCGACGCGGCGCATTCCCCGGCCACCCCCGCCGGCCGATGCCTTGACCAGCAATGGAAACCCGATACGTATGGCGTCGGCGGAGATCAGCTCGATATCTGCCGGGCGATCCACCGGTGCCGGTTCGAACGTGCCGGGGACCACCGGCACGCCATGCGCCTGTGCGGTCCGTCGTGCGGCGAGCTTGTCCCCAAGCGCCTCTATCGCGGTTGCGTCCGGCCCGATGAACACCAGACCCGCATCGACCACCGCGCGAGCGAACGACGCACGTTCCGACAAGAACCCATACCCGGGGTGGATCGCCTCGGCTCCTGCCGTCGTCGCAGCGGCGATGACCAGGTCGCCACGCAGGTAACTCTCTGACGCCGGTGCAGGACCCAGCCGCACGGCGTCGTCCGCCATCTCGACATGCAGTGCGTCCTTGTCGCCGTCCGAGTACACCGCAACGGTCTCGACTCCAAGGTCCCGACACGCGCGGATGATCCGCACAGCGATCTCGCCTCGGTTCGCGATCAGGATCCGGGTGAACGGCCGACCTTCCCTGTCCTTGCGCAAAGACACGGTCGCGGTACGTGGCGTCGTCGTCACAGCGGGATGTTGCCATGCTTTTTTGGCGGGTTGTGATCGCGCTTGTTTCCCAGCATCTCCAGGGCGGCAATGAGTCGCGGACGTGTGTCCGACGGCTTGATGACGTCATCGACGTATCCGCGCGCCGCTGCCGCATACGGATTGGCAAATCGCTCCTGATAATCGGCCACCAGACGCGCCCGAGTTGCGCCAGGGTCGTCGGCGGAGGCGATCTCGTCGCGATGCAGGATATTGACGGCCCCTTCCGCGCCCATCACCGCGATCTCGGCGGTGGGCCAGGCGAGGTTGATGTCGCCGCGGACGTGCTTGCTGGACATGACGTCGTACGCACCACCGTACGCTTTGCGGGTGATGACCGTCAGCTTGGGGACGGTAGCTTCGCAGTAGGCGTACAACAGTTTCGCGCCGTGACGGATGATCCCTCCGTGTTCCTGCTCCACGCCTGGCATGAACCCCGGAACGTCGACGAAGGTCAGCAGTGGAACGTTGAAGCAATCGCAGGTCCGGACGAATCGTGCGGCCTTGGTCGAGGCATCGATGTCCAACGCGCCTGCCAGGACAGCCGGTTGCTGAGCCACGATGCCGATGCTCCGTCCACCGAGGCGCGCGAACCCCGTGATGATGTTCTGTGCCCAGCCTGGTTGGATCTCCATGAAGTCCCCGTCATCGACGACACGCCCAATCACCTCGTGCATGTCGTATGGCCTTGAAGCATCGTCGGGTACGACGGTGTCGAGTTCTGCATCGCGTCGATCCGCAGGATCCAGGGAGGACACTCGCGGGGCTTCGCCAAGGTTGTTCTGCGGCAAGTGACCGAGGATCCGGCGCGCCGCGGCCAGTGCCTCGGCCTCGTCGTGAGCCGCAAGGTGCGCGACCCCGCTCCGCGTCGTATGCGTGGTCGCACCACCCAGTCGCTCGGAATCCACCTCTTCATGGGTCACCGCGCGGACGACGTTCGGCCCGGTCACGAACATGTAGCTCGTGCCCTCGACCATGATCGTGAAATCGGTGATGGCCGGCGAGTAGACGGCACCACCAGCACACGGACCCATCACGACCGAGATCTGCGGCACCACCCCGGACGCGAGGGTGTTCCGAAGAAAGATGTCGGCATACCCGCCGAGTGAAACGACGCCCTCCTGGATCCGCGCGCCGCCGGAGTCGTTCAGCCCGACGATGGGCGCGCCGACCTTCATCGCAAGGTCCATGATCTTGCAGATCTTCTCGGCGTAGGCCTCCGACAGCGAGCCGCCAAAGACCGTGAAGTCCTGACTGAAGACAAAGACCAGGCGTCCATCGATCGTGCCGTGGCCCGTGACGACCCCATCCCCAAGGAACGCGGACTCGGCCTCCGGGTTGCGGTTCGTCACGAACGCGTCGAGTTCCACGAACGATCCGACATCGAGCAACAAGTCGAGTCGCTCGCGCGCGGTGAGCTTGCCCCGAGCATGTTGCTGCTCGATCCGGTCCACGCCGCCCCCGAGAAGGGACTCGCTGCGCATCGCGTCCAGACGCGCAGAACGCTCATCACTCGTCGGCAATTCATGCTCCTTCGTCCGAGGCGCTGTCTTTGTGCACAGACACCGACCCCATCATAGGGGCCCAGTTATCCACCGAAATGGTGAACAACTCACGATATGTGTGGATAACCCGAGCATCCGCGACCACGACCACTGGGGTAGCATGGGCCTCACGTCCCGTCCGCCCTGTGGGGGCGCGACACTCTGTCCGTCGAATCGAGGTGGTGCCCAGGTGTCCAATGTGATCGCGATCGCCAATCAGAAGGGCGGCGTCGGCAAGACAACGACGGCGATCAACCTTGCCGGCGCCCTCGCCGAGAACGGTTATCGCGTTCTGTGCGTGGACATGGATCCGCAAGCGAACCTGACCGCGGGACTCGGGATCAACCTCAATACCGTCGAGCGATCGATGGCGGATGTGCTGGCCGACGGCCGCTCGACACTCACCGAGGTGATCCTCCCGACAGACAGCGCCGGGATCGACGTCGCGCCGGCCCACATCGACCTCGCGTCGACGGAGGGCGAATTGTTCACGGCGCTCGGCCGTGAGCAGATCCTTCGTGAGGCATTCGACGGCCAGACCGAGGGCTACGACTACGTCCTCATCGACTGCCCGCCGAACCTCGGCCTGTTGACGGTCAATGGTCTGGTCGCCTCGAACGGGGTCATCATCCCGGTCCAGACGCAGTACTACGCGTTGAAGGGCCTGGCGAACCTGGTCAAGGTCATCAACGCGATCCGACTCAAGCTCAACCGCGATCTGCGGATCCTTGGTCTGCTGCCGACGTTCTACGACGGCCGGACCAATCTGGCGCGCGACATGCTGGACGAACTGCGGGTCATGGGCGACCATCATGTCTTCGCCAGCATCGTGCGCAACACCGTCAAGCTCGGCGAAGCCCCGTTAGTCGGGCGCCCGATCACGTCATACGCGAGCAGCAGCGAGGCAGCGCGATCGTATCGTGACCTTGCCCGAGAGGTGATTGATCTTGGCACGCCCTGATTTCCGAGCGGCGGCGGCCCGTCGCCTGTCCGAGGAACGAGAACTCACGCCCGCGATCGTCAGCCTGCTGTCGAACGAGTCACCGACCCGCAACGTCGGTGTGCGCATGGTCCCGGTCGAACGCATCGAATCGAATCCGCAGCAACCGCGGCTGGCTTTCAACCAGGAGACCCTGGACGAACTAACGGCGTCGATTCGCGAACACGGAGTCCTCCAGCCGATCCTCGTGCGGCCCATCGGTCAGAATCGGTTCCAGCTGGTCGCCGGGGAACGACGCTGGCGGGCATCGAAGCAGGCTGGTCTCGCTTCCGTCCCGGCGCTCATCGAGGACCTCGACGACGACACGGCGCTCGAGATCTCGATCATCGAGAACCTCCAGCGCGAAGACATCTCGCCGCTCGACGAAGCGGCCATGTACGACCGGATGATTCGCGAACACGGATACAGCATCCGCAAACTCGCCGACAAGCTGGGCAAGGACAAGGGCTACCTGGAGAACCGTCTTCGCCTTGCGGATGCTCCCCCGGAGATCCGCGAACTGGTGTCCTTGCGCAAAGACACGCTATCGCACGCCTACGAACTGATGAAGGTGGACGATCCGCGAAAGCGCAAGCGCCTGGCTGGCCAGGTCGCCCGGGGCGAGTTGACCTTGACCAAGCTCCGCGACAAGATCGAGGGCCGGAGGACGCGACCGGCCCAGGACGAGGGCCCATTCGGAATCCGTGACGCCTCGCATGAAGTATCTGATGTCGCGCTGAACGAAATCGGAGTGTCACCCGCGCCGGCCGTGTTGCCGCTCACCGTACCCGTCGAGTTGACTGACGACTCGCTCATCAACGCGAAGCATTCCCTGGCCGACGCGCTCGACGAGCTTGTCGGTGTCCTGCGCTCACCGGAGGCGGTCCGCTCCATCGCCGACGTCGACCGGGCGAATCTCGCGAAATACCTCTTGATCGCGAAGCTCCGCCTGGAGAACGCGATCGCCATCGTCAGGACCGGCGACATCGGGGAGTGAGGATGACCCAGGGCGCCGGCGCGCCTTGGTGTCGCTAAAGCAGGATGGCCAGCAGCCACGCGACGAGAGCCAGGGCAATCCCAATCGCTTCGATTCGCCAGGCTCGTTCGCGCTCGGCGGCATCCCCATTCCGGCCAGCGATGACCCCCACGGCCAGGCCGCTGGCCGCAGCCACAACCGCCAACCAGCGATCCCCCGGCACGCCGGCCTGGATCAACCACCCCAGCGCCAGTCCGACCAAGACGACCCACATCGCGGCATGGACCCACCACGACCTCTCGAGGCCGAGACGCGTGGCGATGGACGTCGTTCCAGCTGCGGCATCGCGCTCGACATCAACACGTGCGTTCGAGATGGCCAGCGCCGCGCCCGCGATGACCGCCATCGGCACGAGGACCTGAAAGAGCGAGGGCAACGACCCGACGGCGCCCACCCAGCCATACATCGGCAGGATCGGGATCCCGACCGCGAAGGGTAGCCACGACCATGCCGTTCCCTTGGCCAGAAGGTCGTACCCGTAGCCGACCGCCAGGCCCACGAGAGCGAGCGCTGTGACAGCGGTGCCAACCGTCGCTGCGAGTCCGACCCCGACAGCCGCAGCGCCGAGCGCAACGGACCGGGCAACGGCAATGCTCACGAGTCCCGCTGGGATGGGCTTGAAGGGCTTGTGGCCGGCGTCCGCATCGGCGTCGTGGAGGTCGTTGATCGCTCCGATGGAGGCCTGCAGGGCCGTCATGGACGCGCCGAGCCGGAGCGCGATCCCCACCTCTCCCCCGGCGACGAGCGCGACCGCAGCCACGACCAGGCCGTCGAGCAGCGACGGGAAGGGATGAACCAGGCGGACGATCGCCGGCAGCCGGACGACGCCGGTCGGGTCAGACGTAGACGAGTTCGTGAAAGTTCTCGACGAGATAGTCGATGAGGCGTTCGCGCCCGTCCGGCGTATCCGCCCGGATCCCGGGCACCAACGCGTGCAGGGAGATCGCAGGGATCATCTGACGGCCCGCCGCATCCCGGCCGACGACCGCCGGCGGCCCGCCTCCTGATGCGAACACGCGTTCTATATCCAGCTCAGACAGGCCGGTGGCACGCCGCAAGTCCTCGAGCACCCGCAGGACGCCTCGCCGCTTCGCGACATCTCGCATCATCTCGGCGGCCCATACGTCGAGTTGTTCATCGCTCTGCTCGCTCAGTCGGACTCGATAACCGGTCGGATCGGCGGAGAGGCCGGTCGCTGCCACGGGCGCTCCTGTGCGTTGGATCTCCAGCGAGATCGGGGCGCGAGTATGCCAGACGACCCCGGTCAGCTGCCGGCCGCCCCGCTCGGGTCAGAGCCCATGGGGGTCCGCACCGCAGCCGCTCCAGGCGTGTCCGCTCCAGGCGTGTCCGCTCCCGCGATCGACGGGGGCCCAGCGTAGGTGGCGGTGCTTTTGGCCCGCTGTGCCTCCAGCGCGGCCGAACGCGACCCCTCCGGCCAGTCGTTGAAGCACTCCGTCAGCACGCGTCCGAGGCGACCCGCCTGTCGTTGATCTGGCGCGTCCGCCACCAGCGCTGCAAGGGCCAGGGCGAGTGTGCCGGTCAGGGCCGCGACCGCGGATCGATCGGGGCGACCTTGCGGGAGGATCGGTTCACCGATGCGGACCCGGACGGTGGCGCCGAATCGAAGCCAGCTCGTTCCGTTGATCGCGATGGGCACCAGCGGGACCTTCGACCGCATGGCGAAGTAGGCTGGCCCATCGTTGAGCGGCAGGAGGGCCGATTCGATCGCTCCGATCCGGCCTTCCGCGGCGATCGCCACGACCGCGCCTTCGGCCACGACCGCGCCCACCCGCCGGGTCGCCTCGAGCAGATCGTTCTTGCCAGGCTTGTACGGGATCGACGCACCCGTCCAGGACATCACTCGATTGCGTGGGCCAGCCGCCATGTCCTCCTCCTTGGGGCCAAAGAAGAACAGCCGTGGCCGCCACGGCAGACTGGCGGTCAGCACGAATGGGTCGGCCCATGACAGGTGGTTGAAGGCGTAGATCGCGGGGCCGTCCGGCAATCGCTCGCGGCCCTCGATCCGGATACGCACCCAGCCACGGGTCGCAAACCCCACAACGATCCGCCAGAACCAGAACCGGATCGTCCGCCGGATCGGGTGGATCTGCGCGCGTGTACTCACCCCGGGGGCTTCGGGGCAGGGCGTACTCGGGCCCGGGGCCCATCGACCATAGTTTCCTTCCCCTTCCCCGTGGCCGGCGATGTAGCTGGTGATGTCGATGGGCGGCCATCCATCGCGGCGAACAACTCCAGGGCAAAGACGGCGATCGCGTCCGCGTCGATGTCCGATCCGCGCAGGACCTGGCCCTCGACCTGAAAGCTGAGTAATCGATGGCCACCGGCCATCTCGATGGCCAATTCGCCCGTCTGGACGCGCGTCCAGCGCACGAGTTTTCCGGCCGCCCGCGGACCTTCTCCAGGCACGTTGACACGGACGTGGACGGCCAGCAGGCCCGCGGCCGTTGGGACCAGGACCGTGTAGCGGAGGGCCGGATCATCGCCCCAGGCGATCCAGCACGACGGATCCGGCCCGGCGCCCAGCGACGACAGGGCCGGCTCGACGACAGCCATGACCTTGGACGTCATCGAATCCTTGTGTGGTGCTCGACCACGCCATTCGCTCAGGCGCATGAGTTGGCTTCTCCCGTGTTCGTGCGCATACCGGGCTCGTTCCTGGACGCCTCGCCCGAGGCTAGCACACGGTCGTTGTGCGAGGGCGAACCCCGGCGCGGCGCGCACGGACCGGCCGCCGGCGGGTATCGTGGCGACGTGAGAATCGATCGGGGCATGCTCGGCTGGGGAGCGTTCTTCATCACAGCCGGCGCCGTGCCGCTCGCCGTTCAGGCCGGTGCACTTCCCCCTGGAGCGCTTGACCGTTCGTGGTCCGTGTGGCCGCTCATCCTCGTCGGGATCGGGATCGGGATGATCTTCAGCGAGACGCCCCTGGAGGTCGTCGGCGGCCTGATCGTGTCGGCGACCCTGGGGCTCATGGTCGGCGGGGCGATCGCGGGCGGCGAGTTCGGTGGCGTCACTGGGTTTGCCTCCGGGGGCTGCGCGCCGGACGATTCCGGAGCCCGGGATGCGGGGCTGGTCCAGGTGGGCGACGCCTGGGAAACCCCGGGCTACGACACCGCCGTGACCCGGATCGAGCTGCGGACCGAAGCCCGGGCCGGGTCATTCCGGCTGAACCCCGAGGAGGGCTGCGGGTGAACGGCCGAGGATCCATAGGCGCGGGGCTGGTGCTCATCGTCATCGGTGGCCTGTTCCTGGCGCGCGAGGCGATACCTGGGCTCGCGTTCGGCCAGGTGTGGCCGGTCGCCTCGGTCGTGCTGGGTGTCGTGCTCGTCGTGTTGTCCATCCGGCCGGGCCGTTCCGGAACCTGACGGCGGGAGGCTGCCCGCCCGTACGATGCGCAGATGGAGCTCCGCTTCGAGCCACAGGTCGCTGCGCTGGCGGCCGCGGGGCTCATCCTCGGGCTGTGGATGCTGGTCAGGGGCATGTCCGGCTACCGGACCGCGACGCTGATCGCCGACACCGGGACGTCCACGATCCGTACGCTGGCCGCCGGTGAGGTGCGCGTGACCGGCGTCATCGAGGCGGCCGAGGTGACCCTCGTGTCGCCGTTCCAGAGTCAGCCGTGCGTCTACTACCGGGCGACCGTGGACGGCGACGAGGATGGACCAGGGATGGCCGACTCCACCGAGGAGCGCGCCGTCGGCTTCCGGGTCCGTGATGCCAGCGGCGACATCCGCGTCTTTCCCCGCGGTGCTCGCTGGGACGCACCGCTCCGCTTCGACGAGCGTACCGGGACATTCGGGGAGGAGCCGTCGGGACTCGTGCTCCGGACAGGCGGCGCGACGGCGGTGCCTGTCGCGAGCCTGGACCGGGAGGCGGCGATCGCGGCTCTGTTGACGGTCCGACCCGCGGTCGATGGGGATGACGCCTCCCTCGGGCATCGCATCGGCGGGTTCGACCTCGGCGGTTTCGGGCGCACATCCCGCGGGTCCGACGGAGGTCGGCGCTACCGTGAGGCTCGCCTGGAACCCGGTGACCCTGTGACGATCGTTGGTCGGGCCATCCCGTTCTCGGATCTCGCCGATCCGGCCGAGGCGGATATTGCCCTCGGTTCCGAGGTGGCGGCCGACGACCTCGAAGTCAACGCAGACATAGCTGAGGCCCGTGCAACGGGACTGTTGGAAGGTACGGCCGAGGAGGCCTGGGGTAACGCGGGCATCCCGGGCTTCGGGATCGGGCGTCCAGTCCGGGCGCCGGACCTCGACTCGGACGCCCTGGCCCTGCCGCTCGCATCTGCCGACGAAGCAGCACGGACGGAACGGCGGTTCATGATCGGATCCGAGACGCTGGTCCTCGCCAGCGCGCCGGGCGTCCCGTTACTCGTGGCGCACGGCGTTCCGGACGCCGCGGTGGCTCGCTATCACGACCAATTCCTCGTCGGGCTGCTCGGCGCGGTGCTCGCCATCGGTTGCGCGCTGGCGCTCTCCCTCATGGTCGGTGGCGAGGTCGCTCAGTGACGCCGGCATCGCTGGTCGTGTTGTTCGCCGGCGGGCTCGTCGCCGTCATCGTCGGCTTCATCGTGGTAGCGAGTTACAACGCTGTCATGGCACTACAGCAACGCATCGACAAGGCCTGGTCCAATATCGACGTCGTGCTCAAGCAGCGTCACGACCAGCTGCCGGCCCTCGTCGCCGCGGTACGTGGCGCCCTCGCGTTCGAGCAGCAGGTGCTGACCGAAGTCACGCAGGCCCGCGCCGCCTACACTCCGACCGATCCGATCCCCGATCAGGCGGCCCAGTCGGACGCCACGACGGCAGCCGTCCGTTCTCTGTTCGCCGTCGTCGAGGCCTATCCGGACCTCAAGTCACAACGGAATGTGCTCGACCTTCAGGACGAGATCGAGCGCCTCGAGAGCATGATCGCCGACCGCCGCGAGCTCTATAACGACCAGGTCTACCGGTACAACACGAGGATCGCGACCATGCCCACGCTATTGCTCGCGCCGTTGTTCGGGTGGGCACCGCGCCAGTTCTTCGCCGCGCGGCCGGAGGAAACAGGTCGTCCAGAGGGGCTCCTGTGATCGAATCGGCCGGTGCGACCGAATCGACGCCGCAGGCAACCGAGCGACAGATCTATCTCGTTCGCCACGGCGAGACCGAATGGTCGAGGCTCGGTCGCCATACAGGCCGCACGGACATCCAACTGACTGATGCCGGCCGCGATCAGGCCCGCGCCCTCGGACAGCGCCTTGACGGCCGCCGGTTCGCACTCGTGCTGACGAGCCCCCTCTCGCGCGCGACCGAGACCGCGGCCCTGGCAGGTCACCCGGGCGCCGAGATCGATCTGGACCTGCGCGAGTGGGACTACGGCGACTTCGAAGGCCGGACCACCGCCGCCATCCGGACCGAGATCCCAGCGTGGTCCATCTGGGCCGGACCGTGGCGCGGTGGCGAGACCGCGGATGACGTCGCCGTCCGCGTGGATCGGCTCCTGGCCCGCTGTCTCGATCTGGCCGTCGAGGGCGATGCCCTGCTGTTCGCCCACGGCCACCTGCTTCGCGTGCTGGCGGCGCGCTGGATCGAGCTGCCACCGAGCGCGGGCGGCCGGCTGGCCCTCGGGACGGCCACGCTCAGCGTCCTCGGCTGGGATCGGGCCACGCGCTGCATCGAGAGCTGGAACCTGGCCTGCGACCCGCCCGGTTGACCTCTTGACAGCGACCTCCACCTCGTGTATATATCGTTTAACGTTATAGCGCCCTACGCTATATCACAGCACGGAGGCCAGATCATGACCACGAGACTCCAGCACGTCATTCGGCGACACGGTTTCGTGATCGCGAGCATCATCGCCGCACTTGTGATCGTCGTGCCGGCCGCCGCGAGCGGCGCGCAGGTCACTCGGGGCGCATTCCACGAGTTCGCGGTCGGTGCCGCGCAGGGCATGGACATCAGCGGTCATGCCCAGATGATCCGGACCGGCAGCGGGCGAACCATCGTGTCGATCCACGTCGAGGGGTTGGCCGTGAACACGACCTACGGGTCGCATGTCCACAAGCAGGCCTGTGGTGTCGGCGAGGCCGACGGGCACTACCAGTACGTGCCGGGCGCCGGCGTCAATGATGTCAACGAGATCTGGCCCGGTTTCACGACCAACGACTCGGGTATCGGCAATGGCAACGCGCGCAACGACGGGATCGCCGCCAGCACCGCCGTGTCGGTCGTCGTTCATGCACCCGGCGGCGCCAAGATCGCCTGCGCAGACCTGGAGTAATTACGCCGTAGGGGGAGCCGGACGGCGGCACCAGACGCTTGACTTCGGCCGAGCGCGATGCCGCCATACCCGGCTTGTTCCCACGCGGCATTGTGCCAACGGAAACCCGAACCGTCTGATCTGTACAGGATGAGTGGCTCCGGCGGTAGGATTCGAACCTACGACATGGCGGTTAACAGCCGCCCGCTCTACCACTGAGCTACGCCGGAACAGGTTGCCAGAACTCGGGCCTGGCCGGGCCGCGTGGCGGCCGGTCGGAAGGATACCTCACCGACGTGTGGCTGGCAGGACCCGGGACGACCGGCTCAAGGCGCGTCGATCGGGCTGTCCGGCATGTTGCCCCATTCCTCCCACGAGCCGGCATAGCTGCGGACCTCGTCGTAACCCCCGAGCTCGTGGAGGACGAACCAGACCAGCGCCGCCCGAACCCCGCCCTGGCAGTACGTGGCGCGGATCTCGGTCGGGTCGACGCCACTGGCGCGGATGATCGACAGCATCTCGTCGACCGATCGAAACGTGCCGTCCTCTGTCAGCAGGTCAGAGAACAGGCGATTGCGGGCCCCCGGGATATGACCACCGCGCTTGGCTCGCAGATCGGCACCGACCCACTCGGCCGCCGTCCGGACGTCGAGAAGGCGGGTCGGGGCGATGTCGCCGGCGGAGGCCTCTCGGCTCCAGGCGAGGACCTCGTCGTACGTCGCGATGATCGATTCGTCCCGCTCGCCGAGGGTCGCTGGCTTGCGAAGGCCGTCGGCAAGGTCGGCTTCGGGCACGTCGGTCGTGGTCTCGTGGCCGGCACGCCGCCAGGCCTCGATCCCGCCGTCGAGGATGTGGAGGCGTTCCTGCGGGTATCCGTACAGGCGCAGGATCCAGTACCCACGGATGGCCTGCCGGTTGAGCCCGATGTCGTCGTAGAACACGACCCGGTCGCCCTCCCCCACCCGCCAGCGGCGGAGCACGGCCGCGGTCTGTTCAGGGCTCGGGATCAGCCACTCGCGCTCGGCATCGCCGGTCTCTGGGGCGGTGCCGCGGAGGGCGATCTCGCGGTGCAGGTCGCTGTATGTGGCGCCCCGGATGTGCCGTTTGTTATAGACGCGCCGGTCCGGCGACACATGGACCAGGCGCAGTTCCGGGTCATCGAGGTGCTTCGCCAGCCAGTCGACACCGATCAGGTGGCCGGGGTCCTCGTTGCTCGCCGATCTCGGCTTCGATCGCTTGACGGGACTCACCGCCGGATGCTAGCAGGCGATACCCTCCGGTCGTGACGCGGACGTGGCGGACGCTCGTGCTGTCCTATCCGGTTCTCGACGCTCGATATGGGTCTGGCCTGACCAGGCGGCGTGCGCGCCGGGTGATGACGCGCGAGGAGCGGGCGGCGATATCCGGTGTGCTCGATACATTGCCCGCGACGGTGCTCGACTGGAGTTCGGGGATGGCGACCCTGGAGCCGTTCGACGTCATCGAGGTGCGCCGGCCGCTGGGCAGCCTGTCGTCGAGCGGGGGCGGTCGATGGTGGGTCGGGCCGCGCGAGGTCCGGGCCGAATTGGCGCGGGTCGCGGCGACCGGAGCGGCCTACGACTCCGTCTTTGCTCTGTGGCCATGCGACCCCGACGTGCCCCAATGCGGCTGGGGTTGCACGATCGGGCCTTCCGAGGCGACCTTCGGCGCAGGGTTTTCGTCGATCTCCACGGATCATTGGCGGACGCTCGCGACCGACCCGGATCCAGCCCAGGGCTACGTACACGAGTGGCTGCACCAGGTCGAGGCGGTCTATCGCGGGCTCGGCCTCACCGAGGCGGATCTGCCGTCGCTGCACGATGCCGGGGCGTTCACCTCGACACGACCGATCACGGAGGCGCCGTTCGGGCGCACCTATGCCGAGCACCACGATGGCGGCGCCCGAACGTGGTCTCCCTGGTACCGCGACTGGATGACTGGCCGGCTCGCCCCGGCCTCGTCCGCGGCGTCCCCGGCGGCGTCCCCGGCGGGGTCCCCGGCGGAGGCCCCGGCGGAGGCCCCGGCCCCGGCCAGCACGGCGGAGGCCCCGGTCGTCCCGGCGGAGGCCCCGGCGGCTGCGGGTGCGGAGGCCCCGGTCGTCCCGGCGGAGGCCCCGGCGGCTGCGGGTGCGGGGGCCCCGGCCGTCCCGGCGGAGGCCCCGGCGGCTGCGGGTTCCATCGGCCTGACCCCCGAGCGCTGGGCCCTGCGCGGTGGCCCCGCCTGAATCGGGACCTGGCGGAGCGATTCCAGCCCAGCTGGTGCAAGTGACACGGAGCGATCTCGATCTCCCGGATATCGGGCCCATCGTGGCTTCTCAGCCGGGTCTCGTGCCCCA
>JANOIS010000014.1:0-2096 GCA_031407755.1 Chloroflexota bacterium
GCTGGGTCCGTCGCCTTCCCAAGATTGACCGTCCCGGGCGTGTCCATCGATGACTGGTCGGCCGGGCTGGTGGAGGCGGAGGGCGTCCTGCTCCTGCCGGGGTCGCAATTCGGATTCGGCGGCAACCATTTCCGCCTGGGCTTCGGCCGGACGGATCTGCCGGTGGCCCTGGAGCGGTTGGAGGCCTACGCGGCTACGACCCTGCGCTGACATCCGACCGCGGGACACGCCGCGGACCACCGCCCTAACTCATCCGCACTCCGCCGATCGGCTGCATGTACGGTCAGGGCTTCTATGTCGCCAAACCGTTGACCGGCATGGAGATCGCGGCCGGCGCGTTCGACGCACTGACCGGCTCATCGACGACTGCCGTCACGGTGCAGCCGGCCGATCTATCGCTGGCGACCGTCTTCCGTGCCCCGCTCGGAGGCTTCACTCGTCGGGAGCCTGCGCTGGAGGGCGGCCGGGGCTGACCCCCCAGCGGACCGATTCGGTCGCCGCAGCTTACGATGCGTAGCGCGCGGACGACGCCGTCGTCCACGAACGCACGCACCCAGCTGGAGCACGCATGCGACCTGGAGCCCCCCAGCCCTGGCCCTGGCGATCATCGCGATGGTCATGCTGGGCGCCTGCCAGCCGCCCTCGACGACACCGGCCGGAGGTATCTCGTCGCCAACCGCGGATGCCGAGGTCATCACCGTGGAGGGTGGTTCGTACCGGCGCGTCCAGCCGCAGACCCTGGCGACGATGCTGGGCGCCAAGGACTTCACGTTGGTCAACGTCCACATCCCGTACCAGGGCGAGATCGATCCCACGGACGCGTTCATCCCGTTCGACACCATCGCGTCGAGCCGGGCCGATCTCCCGGCCAGGGACCAGCCCACCTTCCTCTACTGCCAGACGGGGCGGATGAGCGCGATCGCGGCCGAGACGCTCGTCAAGGCTGGGTACACGGACGTCTGGGACCTCGCGGGCGGCATGGAGGCCTGGACCGCGGCTGGGTTCCAGCTGGTCCAGCGCCCACCGGGCTGAGTCTCCGCCCCAAGGCGGTCGCGACTGGCTGGGGCCCGCGCCGCCCATGCCAGCCCGCCCAGGCGCCTTTCGCGGCGCGGCCGGCTTCTGGCGAGCCCGCCGCCGCCGCCCGGTCAGCGAGAGTGACACGAGCATCAGCTCGTTGACCTTGCGTTCGAACTCCGGCACGGTCGCCTCGGGAATGCTCACGCAGACCTCGCGCAGCGCGGTCTCCAGTTGGTACCAGAGATCGCCAGTGGAGGCGCCACCGACATCCCCCGCGAATCCTCCGCCGCCTCGCCTTCGTAACCCTCCATTCCTGGCAGATAGAGCTGTGGTGGCTGGTAACCCTGCCGCGTCGGGGAACCAGGTCCAGGCACCCCTCCGTTCCTGGCAGACAGAGCTGTGGCTGCTGGTAGGTGCGGATTCGGGCATCGAACCCGCCCCGGTCGGCGCCAAAGGCCGATGCAGCGCGGATACCAGAGCTGTGGCTGCTGGTTGCCGAAAACTGGGCCGATCACAGCCCGACAGGTGGCCCGAGATCAGCCCTCGTCGGGTCGCCCGAGATCAGCCCTCGTCGGGTCGCCCGAGATCAGCCCTCGTCGGGTCGCCCGAGATCAGCCCTCGTCCGGCTCTACGTCGATCGGGCCGGTCGGTGCGGCGGCTGCGGGCACCGCGTCCCCCTCCGGCGGCAGGTCCCACGCCCAGGTCTTGAGGCGCTTCAGCAGGCGTCGGCCGGTCAGATCCAGGTGGATGGGCGTCACCGCGATGCGCCGGTTGATCACCGCATGATAGTCCGTGCCAGGGATCGCCTGGCCAGAGGGCGGCGGGCCGCCGATCCAGAAATACGGGATGCCCCGCGGGTCCATCCGCTCGACCAGTTCATCCGAGTAGACCCGTCGGCCCAGGCGCGTGACCTCGATGCCCTCGCACGCTTCCGGCTCCACGGCAGGCACGTTGACATTGACAAGCTCGCCGCGTGACAGGCCCTGGGTCAGGATGTTGCGGGCCACGATCGTGGCCGCGATCCCGGCCAGCCTGAAATCGGGATGCTCGTAGTACTCCTGCGAGATGGCGAAGGCCGG
>JANOIS010000032.1:0-2210 GCA_031407755.1 Chloroflexota bacterium
CCCGCAAGCGCGCCAGCGGCAAGAGCTGGCCCGAGGCGCTGCGCTGCCTCAAGCATCGGGTATCTCGACCGGTCTTCCGACTGCTCCAGGCGGGCCAGATGGAGTGGGCCCTCGCCGCTTGACAACCATAGGAGCTTGTCAAACGCCGGATTCAGGTCTCGCGAGCCATCACGTGAGCGTGCAGGACAGACATCTCTGTCCGATTCCGGGATGAATCAAGCGCACATCCCGGGACTAGTTAGACGCATATCGTATTCCTCCAATGAGTCAAGCGCCATCTCGGCCGTCGACCCCGAAACCGCCTCGCGTCAGCGGACGTGCGGATCTGACCGTGGATGTGGGGACAGCTCCTTATCCGGCCGAAGCCGGACACCCACGTGTTCCCGAGCCCGATGTTGCTTCAGGGCCACATGGACGGCGCAGACAGCCCGTTCGAGCCAGGCGGCCACCTGAAGCTCGGAAGCTCTCTCTGGGTATCCATCCGGGTAGCATCACGGATGCCATCGCCGCCCAGCGGGTGACATCCTGGCTCCATCGACCGCACCTGCCGGCCCCGATGCTGGCGATGGAGGACTCAGATGCGCTTCCTGTTCACGACCATCCCGGGCTCGGGGCACTTTCACCCGCTGGTCCCCACCGCGCGCGCCCTGCGCCGTCGCGGTCACGACGTCGCATTCGCGGCGTCACCGACCTTCGCCCCGGCCATCGAGGCCGCCGGCTTCGAGGCCCACCCAGCCGGACCTGCCTGGCTCGAGCAGCTCAGCGATCCAGTCATGCAGAAGATCATGGCTGGGGAGTTCTTTGTCGACCTGATCCGGATGGACATGGTCGAAGGGGTGATCCGGGCAGCCGAGGCGACCGGGGCCGATGCCATCGTCCGTGGTGCCGCGGAGCTGGGCGGCCTCGTGGCCGGAGCAATACTCGACCTGCCCGTGGCTTCCGCCGCCGCCGCCGCCAACAAGGCCTACTGGCCGATGATGCAGCCTGGGATCGCCCGAGCGGCGGCGGAGCATGGCCTCGACGGCGAGCGCGTGACCGCGGACGACTTCGAGGTGCTCAGGATCGACCGCACCCCAGCCGCACTGGAAGCTCTGGACTACGTGGCGCCGGCTACCGAGATCAACGTGCAGCCCGAGCCCTTCGACGGTGGCGGCGAGCTGCCCGCGTGGTTCGACGACGTGGGTCAGCGGCCGCTGGTGTACGTGACCCTGGGGACCGTCATGAACGGCAACATCCCGCTCTTCAGGCTGATCGCGGACGCTCTCGCGGACCAGCCGTTCGAGGTCGTCATCGCGCTCGGGCACGGGATCCCGCGCGAAGCCCTGGGCGAGGTCGCCGGCAACATCCGGGTCGGCGGCTATCTGCCCCAGGCCCGAGTCCTCGAGCGCGCCATCGCGGTCGTCTGCCATGGGGGCTACAACACGGTCTCGGCCGCTCTCCGCGCGGGTCTGCCGCTGTTCCTTCTTCCCATGGGCGCGGATCAGCCCTACAACACCGAGCGCTGCATCACGGCCGGAGCCGCGCTGGGGGTGATCCAGCCGCAGCCCCCCGGGCCCCCGACAGCAGCGCCACCCCCATTCACTCCTCCAGACCCGGCGGTGATCCGCGACGGGACACGCCGACTCCTCGACGAGCCGGCGTTCGGCCGGGCGGCCCGCGCCATCGCCGCCGAGATCGCCGCCCTGCCGTCTGCCGACTATGCGGCCAAGCGCCTGGAGGAGGCCGTGCTCGAGCGCCAGGTGGCGCGGATCCACGGCTCCGGCGCGCCGCTTAGGGCGTAGGGCTCGGCCCTGTCGATCGGGTTCGTGTGAACCAGGCAGCCACCTGGGCACGGTTGTCCAGTCCCAGCTTGTTCATCACGTTGAGCAGGTGGTTCTCAGCCGTCCGGACCGACAGCCGCAGCCGGGACGCCACCTCCTTGTTGGTCAGGCCTTCGGCCACCAGGGCAGCGACCTCCAGCTCGCGATCGGTCAGCGGACTTCGCCCGCCTTTGAGCGCCGCCAGTTCGCCCAGCGCGCGCCGGCGGAGGGGTTCCATCCCGAGCTCCGTCGCGCCTCGAGCCGCCGCCTCCAGCATCGCGCTCGCACGTTCCCGGTCGCGCGCGAGGCCATGGCGCAGCAGGGCCGTGGCCCAGTCGTAGCGGGTTTCGGCCACCTCCCCGCGAGCGCCCGTCTCCAGGTTGCGTCGCATCGCCCGAGCGAAGTCGACCT
>JANOIS010000044.1:0-41971 GCA_031407755.1 Chloroflexota bacterium
CTCGGGCTTTCGCCGTTCACGGGGACCCGTGGCCAGGCCCGCTGCAGCCGGAACGTGACTGGCAGTCAGCACGGGAGCCTTGAGGGTCCGCATGCCCGGAGCCTCGACTTCAGAACGTGCGCAGCAGACACGAAATCGGGGTGAAAGGGGCAGACTCAGGACTGATTTGGTCGTTCTGTGCCCCGGTGCTGACTGACACGCACGCCCTCGCCGGCATGTGTCCTTGGGCGCCTGATCCGTCGGCCCGTCGCCACCTCGCGCTACACTCCACAGGTCAACCCCCGCAGGAGGCCATCGCCAATGGCGAAACCCTACGTGCGACTGACCCAGCCCCTCGTGCGCGACACGAAGGGGGGCGAGCTCCGTCCCGCGACCTGGGACGAAGCGCTCGATCGTGTGGTCGCCGGATTCGGTGCCGCGAAGGCGGCCCACGGCCCGACGACCTTTGGCACCTTCAGCTGCAGCAAGGCGACCAACGAGGTCAACTTCGCGGCGCAGAAGTTCAGCCGGACGGTCCTGGGCAGCAACAACATCGACAGCTGCAACCGCACCTGACACGCCCCGAGCGTCGCCGGTCTGGCGACCGTGTTCGGTGCCGGTGGCGGCACAAGTTCATATCGTGAGGTCGAGGACACGGATCTGATCGTCCTGTGGGGCAGCAACGCCCGCGAGACGCATCCGATCTTCTTTCACCACGTCCTCAATGCGGTCCGCAAGGGAGCCTGCCTGTACGTCATCGATCCGCGTCGCACGACGAGCGCGGAATGGGCGGACGGCTGGCTGGGCCTCGACGTCGGCTCGGACATCGCCCTGGCCAACGCCATGGGTCGCGAGATCATCGCGGCGGGCCTCGAGAACCGCGAGTTCATCGGGCGCGCGACGGCCGACTTCGAGGCCTACAGGGCCAAGGTCGAGAGCTACACGCTGGAGTATGCCGAGCGCGAGACGGGCGTCCCCGCGGAGTCGATCCGCGAGCTGGCCCACGCGTTCGCAAATGCGCCGCGCGCGATGATCTGTTGGACCCTCGGCATCACCGAGCACCACAACGCGGTGGACAACGTCCTCGCACTCATCTCGCTCGTGCTCCTGTGCGGGCACGTGGGCCGCTACGGCAGCGGCGTCAACCCGCTCCGCGGCCAGAACAACGTCCAGGGCGGTGGCGACATGGGCGCGCTGCCGGACCGGCTTCCCGGCTTCCAGCACGTCGAGAACGACGAACTGCGGGCGAAATTCGAGGCGGAATGGGGCGTCGCCGTGCCACCGGAGCGCGGCTGGCACCTGTCGGGGATGTTCGATGCGATGGAGCGGGGCCAGCTGACCGCGGTCTACTGCATCGGCGAGAACCCGGTCCAGTCGGAGGCGGACCAGAAGCGGGCGATCGGCCTGCTCAAGGGGCTGGACCTGCTGGTGGTCCAGGATCTGTTCCTGACCAAGACCGCAGAGATCGCCGACGTCGTGTTGCCGGCGACGGCGGCCTGGGCGGAATCGGACGGAACGGTGACCAACTCGGAGCGCCGCGTCCAGCGCGTACGGGCGGCCGTGGCTCCGCCACCGGGTGCCCGCGACGACCTCGCGATCATCTTCGACCTCGCCAACCGGATGGGGGGCGCGTGGGGCGAACCGGACGCCGAGACCATCTGGGACGAGGTTCGCCGCCTCTCCCCGGTCCATGCCGGGATGAGCTATCAGCGGCTGGCGGACCTGGGCGGACTCCAGTGGCCGTGTTACGACGAAGAACACCCGGGCGAGCTGTTCCTCCATGCGCGCCTCTGGGAAGATCCGGTGCCCGGCAACCGGGTGCCCTTCGTGCCGGTGGATCACGACCCGCCCGTGGACAAGCTCACCTCGGAATACCCGGTCCGGCTGACGACCGGTCGACGGCTGGACTCGTACAACACGGGGGTCCAGACCGCTGGCTACGCCTCGCCCCTGCGCCGTGGCGAGTCGCTCGATATCTCGCCGGAGGATGCGGCCACATACGGGCTGGCGGATGGCGAGCGGGTGCGGATCACCTCACGACGCGGCCAGGTGGAGGCCCCGATCCGGGTGGACGAGTCGCTCCGCCCCGGCCTGACATTCATGACCATGCACTTCCAGGACGAGGTCGCCGTCAACCTGCTGACGATCGACGCCACGGACCCAAAATCCGGCACAGCCGAATTCAAGGCCACCGCCATCCGCATCGAGAAGCTCGGGGATTCTGTCACCGCCTGACGGTCTGGGTTTGCGCAACGTGATTGTGCGAGGATGCGCAGGTTCGGGCATGTAGCTCGGTCTTGGAGGGTCTCGCCATGGCCAAGTATCTGTTCCACGGTTCGTACACGCAGGCCGGCATCCAGGGCGTATTCAAGGACGGCGGGACGGGTCGCCGCAAGGCCGTTGATGCGCTGGCAGCAAGCGTCGGCGGAAGCGTCGAGTCGATGTACTGGGCGTTCGGCAAGGACGATTTCTACGTGATCGCCGACCTCCCGAATCATGCCGCGGCCGCGGCAGTCACGGCGACGACCGGAGCCGCCGGGTCCGTCTCGATCAGCACGGTCGTGCTCCTCACCGCCGAGGACATGGACGAGGCGATCAAGCTGCATCCGGACTATCGAGCACCCGGGGCGTAGCGCCGCGGACCGTTCAGGCCGGGCGGACCACCGGGAGCCCGGCCGCCCGGGCCGCCTCGGCGAGTCGGTCGTCATAGGTCACGAAGGCGTCCAGGTCCGATCTGATGGCCAGGGCCGTCGCCAGGTGGACGGCGTCCAGCGTGCGCAACGCTGCCGGCGTCAGGCGCGATGCCGTCGCTGCGAGGACGTCATCGAATTCGAGCGTGATGAGGGTGCGAAGGATCGTGTTCAGATGATCTGGCGCGTCGACCTTTCTCGTCACGGCCCGACGGGTCTCGACCATGCCGATGATGCTGCATGCCATCCGCTCGGCCTCGACGTACCAGCGACGCATCGCGCCAGCATCGGCCTCGTCCAGAACCAGTTTGACCAGCGCAGACGAATCGACATACGCAAGGTTCATCGATCGTCCTCGTCGCGCATCTGGAGAAGGATCTCTGTGAGGGTCGGCCCGTTCGGGTTCGGGTCCGGTAACGGCGGCGGGATCTTGCGGTGGTCGAGCGTGGCCGGCTTCGCCCGACCGTCGGCGATCATCTGATCGATGATCGAGATCGGCCTTGCCAGGCGCGGCCCAAGCTGCGCCACGGGCTGGCCGTGCTCAGTCACCTCGAGGGTCTCGCCGGCCTTCACACGGTCCAGGTAAACGCTCAGGTTCTGGCGAAGCTCCCGCACGCCGACGCGCGCCGGGCCCCGCTCGATCTCGCTCATGTAGCACACGGTAGCACATCAGCGCGATCGCGTATCGCGACTACATCCCCGGATCGCGTCCGACGTGGCTACACTCAGGTCGATGGATCTGCACGTGATCGGGCCGCTCGCGTCGCCGGCTGAGCGGGCGGCCGTTGATGCCGTGCTGGGCCCACCCGAGTCTGGCTGGGTCGGCGGCCCGAGGCAGCCGGGCGTGGACGGGCATGCTTCCCGCGGTGGCCACGCGATCCGGGCCAAACGGTCCCAGCTTCTCCCCGCCCTCCACGCGGTCCAGGACCGGATCGGCTGGATCAGTCAGCCGGCCCTCAATTACATCTCGCGACGGCTTGCCGTTCCGCCCGCCGAGGCCTACGGCGTGGCGACGTTCTATGCGTTGTACGCGACGAAGGCGAGGCCGCCGGTCGTGGCCCATGTCTGCGACGACATCGCGTGCCGGCTGGCAGGGGCGGAGGGAATCTGCGACGACCTGCACCGGGCGGTCGGACCGGAGGGCGAGGCGGCACGTGACGGCCGGGTGGGCTGGGTCCGCTCGCCCTGTCTCGGGCTGTGTGACGTGGCGCCGGCGGCGATGATCACGACCGCTGGCGAGTCGCCGCGGATCGCGAGCGCGGCCCCGGTGGATGCGGCCGGGATCGTCGCCCGCCTGGACGGCGCAACCGTCGATCGGCCGTCCGTCCTTCTCCGCCAGGCCGGCAGCGACGGTCTTCGCCTCCTCCGCCGGATCGGCGTCGTCGACCCGACCTCGCTCCAAGCGTATCGGGCGAGCGGCGGCTACGCGGGCCTTGCCAGGGCGTTCGAGATCGGCCCCACAGCGGTCATCGCGGAGGTCACCTCAGCAAAGCTGATGGGCCGCGGCGGGGCGGCCTTTCCGACGGGCCGCAAATGGGGTGCGGTCGCGGCGCAGCCGATCCAGCCCCACTATCTCGTGTGCAACGCGGACGAATCGGAGCCGGGTACCTTCAAGGACCGGGTGCTCCTTGAGGGCGATCCGTTCGCCATCGTCGAATCGATGACGATCGCGGCGTTCGCCACCGGTGCCAGCCACGGCTATCTCTACCTCCGTGGCGAATACCCCGAGGCGCAGACGCGTGTCCGCGACGCCATCGTGCAGGCGCGCGAGGCCGGCCTGCTCGGTGCCGACATCTCCGGTTCGGGCTTCGCCTTCGATATCGAACTCCGGCGCGGCGCCGGCGCATACATCTGCGGTGAGGAGACGGCCCTCTTCGAATCGATCGAGGGCAAGCGCGGCGAGCCGCGCAACAAGCCGCCGTTCCCGGTCGAAGTCGGGCTGTTCGGCAAGCCGACGGTCGTCAACAACGTCGAGACGCTCGCCAACATCCCGCTCATTCTCGAGATGGGCGGCGAGGCGTACGCGTCGATCGGCACGGATGGCTCCACCGGACCACGCCTGTTCTGCCTGTCCGGCCACGTCGAGCGGCCAGGCACGTACGAGGTGGACTTCGGGGCAACCCTGCGCGACCTGATCGAGCTTGCCGGTGGCGTCCAGGGCGGCCGCGACATCCGGGCCATCCTGCTCGGCGGTGCGGCCGGGGTGTTCGTGGGGCCGGACGCCCTGGACATGCCGCTCACGTTCGAGGCCACCCGTGCCGCCGGTGCGACGCTGGGTTCGGGCGTGATCATGGTCTTCGACGAGACCGTTGATCTGGTGGACACGCTCCGACGGATCGCCCAGTTCTTCCGCGACGAGTCGTGCGGCCAGTGCGTCCCGTGCCGGGTCGGCAGCGTCCGCCAGGAGGAACTGCTGGCCCGGTTGGCTTCTGGCTCCCGGGTCCGACCGCGAGACGAGGAACTCGTACTGCTCCGGGACATCGGCCAGGCCATGCGTGATGCCTCGATCTGCGGCCTTGGTCAGACGGCGTCGTCGGCGATCGAATCCGCGCTGCGCCAGCCCGCGCTGGTGGCGCTGTGAGCGAGGACACCACCGGCCTGTCCATGACCCGCGACCCCGCGCCGGATGCAAACTCGCCGCACGCCGGCCAGGCGCCCGCCGCCCAGCCGCTGACGGAGATCGTGCTCCAGCCGCCGGCCCGGCCGTCCCGTCCGCCCGTAGCGCCGGTCCGCGAGACGCCGCCACCCGTCGAGCTGGTCGTGGATGGCGTGGCGGTCAGCGTCCCCGCCGGCACGACGCTGCTTGGCGCGTGCCGCCAGCAGGGTATCGATACTCCGACCCTGTGCTACGCCGAGAACCTCACACCGGTCAATGTCTGCCGGGTGTGCGTGGTCGAGGTCACTGGTTCGCGCGTCCTCGTGCCGGCCTGCTCGCGATTGGTCGAGGCGGGCATGGACGTCCAGACGGATTCGGCACGGGTCCGCCTCTCGCGCAAGCTCGTGCTGGAGTTCCTTGGCTCGTCCGTGGACGTGTCGCTGACCGGACCGGCCGTGCCGGACGGCACGATCGGCGACTACATGGGCCGCTACGGCGCGGACCCCTCGAGGTTTGGTCCACCCGCGGCGTCCGCGGCGGCCGGGGAACGCGACACGCACGATGCCGGCCACCATCACGCGCCGGCAGGCGATGGCGTCGCGGCGACCGTGGCCCAGCCCACCAAGATCGATAACGAGCTGTACGTCCGCGATTACTCGAAGTGCATCCTCTGCTACAAGTGCGTCGAGGCGTGCGGAGAGGATGCCCAGAACACCTTCGCCATCGCGGTCGCGGGACGTGGCTTTGATGCGCGAATCTCCACGGAACAGAACGTCGTGCTGCCGGAAAGCGCCTGTGTGTACTGCGGCAACTGCATCGGGGTGTGTCCGACCGGGGCGCTGATGGCCAAGCCGGAGTACGACATGCGGGCCGCCGGCACGTGGGATCCCGCCGCGCAGACCGTCACGGAGACGATCTGTCCGTACTGCGGCGTGGGCTGCGCCGTGGAGCTGCACGTCCAGGACGACCGGATCGTCAAGGTCACCTCGCCACTCGATTCGACCGTGACCGAGGGCCATCTGTGCATCAAGGGCCGCTTCGGCTTCGAGTTCGTCAACGAGCGGCCGAAGGCCGGAACCGGCACCAGGTAAGCCCGCGGTGACAAGGCTTCGAATTCGTGACCGCGTGATGGACCTTGCAGCAACGGAGCGTGTGTTCGTGGCCTTGGCGCGGACCGCGACGCTGGCGACGATCGCACCGGACGGTCGACCGCGACTCATCCCGATCTGCTTCGTCCTGGAAAGGGCGACACCAGTCGTCTGGACGCCACTCGACGACAAGCCGAAACGGTCCGACGATCCGCGTGATATGGCCCGTGTCCGCGATATCGTCGCGCGGCCGGCGGTGTCCATGCTCGTCGACCGCTGGGACGAGGACTGGGATCGCCTCGCCTGGGTCCGCATCCACGGCCAGGCGACCCTCGTCGAACCAGGGACGGCCGATCACGAAGTCGCCGTATCGGCTCTCCGAGCGAAGTACCCGCGCTACGCCGACCATCGACTTGAGATCCGACCGATGATCCGGATCGTCATCGAACGCGCGACGTCATGGGGAGCGATCAAACCGGCCGACCCATCCCGAACGGCGTCGAAATGACGGACGCCTCCGCCGTTATCGCCAGGTTGGGCCTGGCGCCTCACCCCGAGGGCGGCTGGTACGTCGAGACGTGGCGTGCCCCCGCGGCGGCAGGCGCCCGACCCGCCGGGAGCGCGATCCTGTATCTCCTCGCGGAGGGCGAGTCATCGCGCTGGCACCGGGTCGATGCCGCCGAGGTGTGGCAGATCGCCGCTGGTGGTCCACTCGAGCTCCGCGTCTGGACGGACGGCGACCCGAAGGTCCAGGTCCATCGACTCGGGAACGACGTCCTGGCCGGTGAGCGGCCGCAGGTCGTCGTGCCCCCGAGCGCGTGGCAGGCCGCCCGGCCACTCGGGGCCTGGTCGCTTGTCGGTTGCATCGTGGCGCCGGCCTTCGACTTCGCCGGATTCGAACTCGCCGAACCGGGCTGGGAACCGACCATCATGTCGACACCGGGCTCCGCTCAAGACGACGCGTGACCAGATTGAAGAGCGTCGGCGACACGATCGAGGTGATGACCGCCAGGAGGATCATCGCCGAGTTGAGCGCCGGATCCAGGACACCGATGCGGAGTCCGATCGCGGCAGCAGCGATGATGAGGCTCAGCCGAGCGCTGAGCAGCAGTCCGCCACCCAGGACCTCATCCCACGCGAAATAGCGGCGCAACGGGATGACCGGGACGATCTTGTTGACGTAGGCCACGGCGAGCAGTGCCGGCAGGGCGCCGACTGTGGCCGGTGACGAAACCAGGGCGGGCAGATCGAACCCGACACCGACCGAGAAGAAGAACATCGGGATCAGGAACCCGTAGGCGAGCGCATCGATCTGACCACGGAGCGTCGCTCCACGGGGTACAAGCCGGCCCACGATGATGCCCGCCAGGAACGCCGCCAGCACGAGTTCGGCCCCGAGCGTCTCGGCGAGGAGCGCCAGGGCAAACACGAGCGCGAAGGCCGCCCGTAGTGGGACTCGACCGGTCGGCGTGTCCAGGCGCCCGGCGACGGCGCGCAGTCGGCTCGACCTGCCGGCGCGCACGATGGCCAGGCCGACACCGCTCACGATGAGGACGAACAGGAGCGGCAGGAGCCCGCTGACGATGCTGCCGCCGGTGATCCAGACGGCCAGCACGGACACGGACAGCATCGTCACGAAGTCGGCCAGGATGCCGACGGCCAGCAGGATCTGCCCGAACGGTACCGTCGTCAGGCCGCGCTCCTTGAGCGTGGGCACGAGGATCCCGACCGACGTGGTGGACAGGACGACGGCCAGGAACAGGATGTGCGGCAACGGCCGCGTATCGCTCCAGATCAGCAGTGCGCCGGCGACCGACAGGGCGAACGTGCCCAGGACGATCCCGATGCTCCACGCCAGGGGACGGCCCGGCCCGGGTCTTGTGCTCGCGGGAGCTCGTCGGACGAGGATGTCCAGATCGATCTCGATCCCGGACACGAACATGAGCAACGCGAAGCCCAGCCGACCCAGGACGTCGAGGGAGTCGTTGGGCAGGATCACACCAAGCCCGGACTGGCCGAGGATCACCCCGAGGAAGATCTCGGCGACGATGATCGGCACCAGGCGCCCCGGCACGATCGACGCGATGAATGGGGCCAGCACGGCCGCGGCGGTGACCCAGGCAAGGCTCGGGATGAGATGGTCGGTCACGGTGGGACGCTCGCTTGGAGGTCGCGGCACGACGCACGCCACCCAGGGCCCCAGTATCCGTGGAGCGTCCGGGCGCCGGCTTGTCGTCATCCACAAATCGGGTATGGCAGTCCTGAGCCTGCGCTCAAAGCCTGGGCCGGTGGCGGCCCCCTAGACTGACCATCCCACCGGACGTGCGACCGGCCGATCCCCCGGAGCGAGGCTGACCCAGACCGACCATGCGCAATGTCTACGTCGCCGGTGTCGGAATGACCCGGTTCGCTCGTCAGCTGGAGCGCGGCCTGAAGGACTTGGCGGGCGAAGCGGTCACCGCTGCCCTCGCCGACAGCGGGATCGAGTCCGGCCAGCTCCAGGCCGGCTACTTCGCCAACGCCGTCGCGGGCTCCATCACCGGGCAGGAGATGGTGGCCGGGCAGCATGCCCTTCGGTCGATCGGGATCGATCACATCCCGATCATCAACGTCGAGAACGCCTGCGCCTCGGCGTCCACGGCCTTCCACCTGGCCTGGCAGGCCGTTGCCTTCGGGGCCTACGACATCGTCCTCGCCGTCGGCGCCGAGAAGCTGACGCATCCCGACAAGACCCGTACGTTCGCGGCGATCGGGAGTGCCCTCGATGTCGAGAAGTATCCGCCAGGCGATGGCACGGGACGCTCCCCGTTCATGGACGTGTACGCCAGGCAGGCGCGCGATTACATGGAATCGTCCGGAGCGACGGTCGAGGACTTCGCGGCGGTGGTGGTCAAGAACCTGCACAACGGCGCTCGCAACGAGCGCGCCCAGTACGGCTCCGAGACGACCGTCGAGGAGGTCCTCAACGGGCGTGAGATCGTGTGGCCACTGACCCTCCAGATGTGCTCCCCGATCTCCGATGGCGCGGCCGCCGCGGTGCTCGTCTCGGAGCGATTCCTCAACGGGGCGCGGTCACGCGTGCGGGTCGCGGCGTCCGCGTTGGCCTCCAGCGTGGATCCGGCCAAGAGCGACCTCAAGAGTCCGACCATCGCGGCGCGACAGGCCTACGCGCAAGCCGGGCTTGGCCCGGAAGACCTGGACTGCGTCGAGGTGCATGATGCCGCCTCACCGGCCGAGCTGAGCGTCTGCGAGCAGATCGACCTCGTCCCGCCGGGTCTCGGGCCGGACCTGATCCGGAGCGGGGCCATGAAGCTCGGCGGTCGGATCCCGGTCAACACCAGCGGCGGACTGTGCGCGCGCGGGCACCCGATCGGTGCGACCGGCCTCGGCCAGCTTTGCGAGGCGGTCTTCCAGCTGCGTGGTGAGGCCGGGGCGCGCCAGGTCGAGGGTGCGAGAGTGGCCATGACCCAGAACGGCGGCGGGTGGGTGGACACGGATATGGCGGCCAACGCCGTCCACATCCTGGTGCGCGACTAGTCCGTCACCGGCGTCTGTGGCCCGTGACCACCGGCGAGTCGACCTTCGGCGAGGTCCGCGGCGGCCGCGTGCGTGGTGATGCCTCTGTCGTCGGCGAGCCGGAACACTGCGGGAACCGTCTCCGACATCAACCGGCGGATCCGCTCGAATGTGGCGTCGGCATGCGGTGCGATGTCGCCGACGGCCAGCCACGTGAACCACGCCGTGGTGCCCGCGTTGGCGACCACATCGGGCACGATCCGGACGCCGCGCTCGTGCAGGCGCCGCTGAGCGAGGGGCGTCGTCGGCAGGTTCGCGGCCTCCACGATCAGCCCGGCGGTCACGCGCTCGCAGTCCCCGATATCGATCGCGTCCGCGGTCGCGGCCGGGACGAGGATATCAACGTCCGTCGCCAGCCAGTCGTCACGCGGCCGCTCCTGAACGCCTGACGGCAACGCCGTCCGGTCCATCTCGCCGCTGACGCGTGATCGCAGCAATGCCTCGACATCGAGGCCGTCAGGATCGACGATCAAGCCGCGGGCGTCGGCGATCCCGACGACGCGCACCCCGAGCTGCGCGAGGTAGCGGGCGGCCGTGCCGCCGATGGAGCCGAATCCCTGGATCACCGCGCTGGCGCCGCGCACGTCACGGCCGTCGTGCGCCAGCGCGACGACGACAGCCTGGGCCACGCCATACCCGGCCGCGCATTCACTCAGGGCGATCCCGTCCGCCGAGACCTCGAGTGCCGTTGCGATCGCGAGCCCCGCGGCTGCGGGATCGGCGGTCCGATCCACCAGGGCCTGCACCGTCAGGCCAGCCCGAGCTCGCGAAACAGCGCCGCCAGCCGATCCTCCGACACCCCGAGGTCGCCCGCCGCGGACCAGCACGTCCGAAACAACGGGGTCATCGCCGCCACGTAGCGCCGCAGGACCTCAGCGGCACGATCGTCCTGCGGATCGAAGTCGATGCCGCCCTTGGCGCCGCCGCCCATGGCCCCAGCGAGCGCCTTCTTGTGCGACATCGCCAGGGCGAGTCGCTCGACCTCGTCCAGCGTCACGCCGGGCCGCATGCGGATGCCGCCGCCGGCCAGACCGTCCACCAGTCGGTCGATGACGGCGTACCCCCGGTAGCCGCGCTCGGGATCGACCCACAGCAAGCGCAGATACGGCTCGCGGATCGGCGCCGGATCGGTCACGTTCACGGCGACGCGGCGCCCGTCCGCGACGTCAGGGGCTCACCCGAAAAGCGTCCGGCAGGGCCTGATCGAAACACTCGGCATAGCGCTGCGCGAACGCGTCGAGCGTGTAGCGGTGCTCGATGGTGCCCGTCTGTTCGACGACGTACGCGGCGGCCAGGGACGCGATGCGCCCGGCGACTTCGACCGGCATCCCACGCAACAACCCTGCGACCAGGCCGGCTCGATACGCATCACCGGCGCCCGTCGGGTCAGCCTCGTGCTCCAACGTCACCGGCGGGATCATGATCCGGCCGTCTCGTGTGGCCACCTCTGAGCCGTGTCGGCCGCGCGTCTTCACGACCATGCTGCACAGGCCAAGCAGGCCGTCGATATCCATGCCCGTGCGTTGCTGGATCAGCTCAAGCTCATAGTCGTTGCCGATGAGGATCCACGCCCCGCGACTGCCTTCCTCGAGGTCCTCCTTGGTCATGTGCGGCAGTTGGTGCGCCGGATCGAACACCCACGGGATGCCGCGTTCGCGACACTCGGTGACGAGCCGCGCCATGGCGTCCGGCGCATTCGGCCCGATAAGCACCGTCTCCGGCTTCGCGTCCGTATCGTCCAGGCCCAGGCTGCCGGCCCGCAACATGGCGCCACCGTAGTAGCCGGTGATCTGGTTGTCGTCGCGATCTGTCGTCGTGAACCCCGTCGCCGTCGTCTCGTCGTCCAGCAGTCGCATCCCGCTGCAATCGACCCCCTGCGACTCGAGCCACGTGCGGTAATCGCCGGCATCACTGCCGACGGTGGCGAGGATCGCGCAGGGATACCCGAGCAGGGACAGGTTGTAGGCGTAATTGGCCGCGACCCCGCCGCGCCGCTTGCTCAACTTGTCCACGAGGAAGCTCAGGTTGATGATGTGGGTCTGGCCGGCAAGGATATGGTCGGCAAACCGACCGCCGAAGCTCAGGATGTAGTCGAAGGCGACGGAGCCCGACGCGATCACCGACACGGCGTTACCTCCCGGCGACCATGCCGATATGCGAGGGGGGCGTTCACCTGCCGGAGTCTAGGTTCGCGCCATATCGCCAGGTATCGGGTTACGACCAAGAAGACTGTGAGGGCTCTTGGTCCGGGCCACAGAGGGAACGGACCAGAATTGAGGTGGCGCTCATGGTCCGGTCCCCCTCGCGCGGGCATCCTTACGGTCCAAGGTGCCAGGCATCGCAGGACAAGCTGTGGGCTGCAACCACATCCCGCTCCCTGGGCACCGCCGATCGCACCCGCGGGTTCGCCCCGGAATCGCCGCCTCAGCCATCGACCCCCGAAGCGAGGACAGCCAACATGAGCAACGACTACCTGTTCACCTCCGAGTCCGTGTCGGAAGGCCATCCGGACAAGGTCGCCGATCAGGTCTCCGATGCCGTGCTGGACGCGATCATCAGTCAGGACAAGGGATGCCGGGTCGCCTGCGAGACGCTGGTCAAGACGGGCACGGTCATCGTGGCCGGCGAGGTCACCACGAGCACCTATATCGAGCTCGAGGAGATCGTTCGACGGACCGTTCTGCGGATCGGTTACAACAGCTCCGACATGGGCTTCGATGGCGCGTCATGCGCGGTGATCAATATCATCGGCAAGCAATCGCCGGATATCGCCATGGGCGTCGATCGTCAGGACGCGAAGATGCAGGGAGCCGGCGATCAGGGCCTGATGTTCGGGTACGCGAGCAACGAGACGGACGTCCTCATGCCGGCCCCGATCACCTACGCGCATCTGCTGGTCCAGCGCCAGGCCGAGGTACGCCGGAGCGGTTCGCTCCCCTGGCTGCGGCCGGATGCCAAGAGTCAGGTGACGTTCCGCTACGAGGACGACAAGCCGGTCGGCATCGAGGCCGTCGTGCTCTCGACCCAGCATCACCCCGATGTTTCGTACGCGGATCTGCAGCAGGGCGTCATGGAGGAGATCATCAAGCCGGTCCTCCCGAGGGCCTGGATCGACGCTCGGACCAAGTTTCATATCAACCCGACGGGGCGGTTCGTCGTCGGTGGGCCCGTCGGAGACTGCGGCGTAACCGGCCGAAAGATCATCGTCGACACGTACGGCGGCATGGCCCGCCACGGCGGTGGGGCGTTCTCCGGCAAGGACCCCTCGAAGGTGGACCGGTCGGCCGCCTATGCCGCGCGTTACGTGGCCAAGAACATCGTCGCGGCAGGACTCGCCGATCGGTGCGAGATCCAGGTGTCGTATGCCATTGGCGTGGCCGAGCCGACGTCGATCTCGGTCGAAACGTTCGGCACGAGCGAGCTGACGCGCGAGCAGCTGACCGCGCTGGTCCGCGAGCATTTCGATCTCACGCCCTACGGCCTTCGCCAGATGTTGGACCTGGCACGTCCGATCTACGAGAAGACCGCCTCGTACGGCCATTTCGGCCGCGAGGAGCCGGAGTTCAGCTGGGAAAAGAGGGACCGCGTCGAGGCACTTCGCTCCGACGCCGGGACCAGGGCCGGAAGGACCGCGGCTGCCGTCGCGTGACGACCGACCTGGCTCACGCGCCGAGGGGTGCTGCGACGTCACGACGAAGTGACGCGAGGCTCGGCGCGCGGGGTATCACCGAAACGGCGCCTGCGACCCTCTCGCGTGCAGTGGATGGAGACCCTCGATGAGCATCGCAACAGCCCCCAGGACCGCCCCCAGGACCGCCCCCAGGACCGCCCAGGGGACCGCCCGGACCGCCCAGGACTTTCACGTCGCAGACCTCGGCCTCGCCGATTGGGGCCGCAAGGAGATCCGCATCGCCGAGACGGAGATGCCAGGTCTCATGGCGATCCGTGACGAATTCGAGTCCAGCCAGCCGCTGGCGGGCGCCCGGATCACGGGCTCGCTCCACATGACCATTCAGACAGCCGTGTTGATCGAGACCCTCCAGGCGCTCGGCGCACAGGTGCGCTGGGTGTCCTGCAACATCTTCTCGACCCAGGATCACGCCGCGGCGGCGATCGCCGAACGCGGTACCGCCGTGTACGCCTACAAGGGCGAGACCCTGCCCGAGTACTGGGATTACACGCACAGGGCGTTCGAGTGGCCGGACGGCGGCTACAGCAACATGATCCTCGACGACGGTGGCGACGCCACGCTCCTGCTCCACCTCGGGGCCCGCGCGGAACAGGACCGCTCGGTCATCGCCGCCCCGACGAGCGAGGAGGAGGAGGCCCTGTACGCCGCGATCGGGCAGGTCCTCGATCGCGACCCGAGCTGGTACTCGACGCGGCTGGGGGCGGTCATCGGCGTGACCGAGGAGACGACCACGGGCGTCCATCGGCTGTACGAGATGCACAAGGAAGGCCGGCTCGCCTTTCCGGCCATCAACGTCAACGACTCGGTCACGAAATCCAAGTTCGACAATCTGTACGGCTGCCGTGAGTCGCTGGTCGATGCGATCAAGCGTGCCACGGACGTGATGGTGGCCGGCAAGGTCGCGCTGGTCGCCGGATACGGCGATGTGGGCAAGGGTTCCGCCCAGGCGCTGCGTGCGCTGTCCGCCCAGGTGTGGGTGACCGAGATCGACCCGATCAACGCCCTCCAGGCCGCGATGGAAGGCTATCGCGTCGTCACCATGGAGTACGCCGCGGACAAGGCGGACATCTTCGTGTCCGCGACCGGCAACACCGGGGTCATCACCCACGAGCACATGATTCGCATGAAGGATCAGGCGATCGTCTGCAACATCGGCCATTTCGACAACGAGATCGAGGTGGCGTCGCTCAAGCAGTACACGTGGGAGAACATCAAGCCCCAGGTCGACCACATCATCTTTCCCCATGGCAAGCGGATCATCCTGCTGGCCGAGGGTCGGTTGGTGAACCTCGGCTGTGGCACCGGCCATCCGAGTTACGTCATGTCGTCCTCCTTCTCCAACCAGGTGCTTGCCCAGATCGAGCTGTTCACGCACACGTCCGAATACCCGCTCGGTGTGTACGTCCTGCCCAAGCACCTCGACGAGAAGGTGGCCAGGCTGCAGCTGCGCAAACTCAACGCCGAACTCAGCGAGCTCACGGACGAACAGGCTCGCTATATCGGCGTGCCCAGGGAAGGGCCATACAAGACCGAGCAGTACCGCTACTAGACGTCCGCCAGGTGCCTGCCAGGGCCAGCGGCGGTTCGGAGGAGGAAGCTTCTGCACAAGACGAGAATCCAGGGGAACTGCTGATGGGGATGCAGTCGGACACTGAAGGAGATCACGAGCGATGACCTACGATCCAAGGACGGATACCGGTATCCCGACGGAGCCCGTGGGCTCCCTGCCCCGATCAACCAAGCTCCAGGAAGCGTACGCGGCGTACGATGCCGGGACGATCACCAAGGACCAGTTGGAAGCCCAGCAGGACATTGCCGTCCAGGATTCCATCACGAAGTTCGAGGCGACCGGTTCTCCGATCATCTCCGACGGCGAGCAGCGCTGGTCCAGCTTCGCGACCTATCCGATCGCCGACACCCTTGCCGGCACCGGCCTGGCCCCGGGCCTTGCCGGCGGCGGTCAGTTCTTCGCGATCTTTGCCGACGGGCACGGCCGGCAGCTGCCGAAACTCGTCAGCGGCCCGTTCAAGTACAACCAGCACGCGGCGGACACGCTCAAGAAGTCCAAGCCGTTTGCCACCAAGCCCATGAAGCAGGCGGTCATCGCCCCATCCATGCTGGCGCTGCTGTACCCGCTCAAGGACCCGGTCGAAGGCTATAGCCGCGAGGACTTCGAGGCGGCCCTGATCGACGAGTGCGAGAGCGACATCCGGCAGGCGTTCGCCGCGGGCGCCTCGCGCGTGTCGGTGGACTTCACGGAGGGTCGCCTGGCCACTCGTGAGGACCCGCGCAATCCGTGGACCGGAGCCGGGCTGCTGCCACACTTCATCGAGCTCAACAACCGGGTGATGGCCCGCTTCACCGCCGAGGAGCGGGTGAACATCGGCATCCACACCTGCCCCGGCGGGGACCGGGACTCGGTCCATTCGGCAGATGTGCCCTACAACAACCTGCTGTCCGAGATGTTCAAGATCAACGCCGGATACTTCCTGATCCAGCTCGCGTCGGAGCGGGACAAGGATCCGGTGTACGAGATCATCGGCAAAAACCTGCGGAGCGATGCCGATGGCGTCAAGCAGATGGCCTTCATCGGGGTGACCGTCACCCAGAGTCCACGGGTCGAGAGCGCCGAGGAGATCTGCGCCCAGCTGGTTCGCGCCGCGGACTTCATCCCCAAGGATCAGCTCGGTTCCACGGACGACTGCGGGTTCTCGCCGTTCTCGATCGATGAGAAGCCCAACCACGGCTCGCCGGACTATGCCCGCGAGATCGCGTTCCAGAAGATCGCGAACCGCGTGAAGGGGACGAGGATGGCCGCGGAGAAGCTCGGCATGCTGCCGGTCACCGCCTAGGCATCGCGTACATCCCAGCGTCAGGGCCCGGTCGATCCCCCGATCGACCGGGCCCTTCGTCGTGGCGGACGGCCAAGTCGAGGTCAGCGATCCTGCGCAAGCATGGCGGCATGTGGTTCAACGGCGAGTCGTTCGTGGTGGCCCAGAAGCGGTAGGAGACGGAACGCAGCGACCGCCGCTCGGGTCAGCCGGCGCTGGTCGACCCGTGGGCGCCAGGAATCGCGCGGAGACCTGCCGACTGCCGGTCGCGGGCAGGGAGGAGACGATCCAGATCGATCGTCGGGCCTTCCACGGAGATCATCAGGCCGGCGACGAGGCCCCGGGCTTCCGCGATCATCTCTGCGCAGATCTCCAGCCCGACGTCCGCCGCCTTGTCGCCGGCACGCTCCATCCGCTCCTGTACCTTCGCCGGAAGCGAGACGTGAGGCACCTCGTGACGCAGGTACTCCGCCTCCGCCACATCGCGCAGAGGCTTGGCGCCAAGGAGGATCGGGATCGATCCGCCAAGCGCAGCGACCACGCGTCGCACCGGGACGAGATCGTACGCCGGCTCGGTGATCAGAAAGCGGGCACCGGCGGCGATCTTTCGTTGTGCGCGGGCGATCTCGATGTCGAGGTCCGGTGCTCCAGGGTTCACACGGGCGCCGGTCGAGAACGACGTCGCCGACCGGATCGTCATGCCGTTGAAGTCGCGGCCCTCGTTGAGCCCATTGAGCAGGCGCAGCAGACCGATCGAGTCGACATCCCAGATACCGTCGAGGTTGGGATAGTCGCCCTGCAATGGCGGGATGCCGGTCCGGCAGATCACCGTCCGTACGCCACAACTGTGAGCTCCGAGCAGATCCGCCTGGAGCGCCATGATGCTCTTGTCCCAAGTGGTCATGCTCACGATGACATCGACCGGCAAGCGCTGCTGGAGCAGGATGGCGGCGCTGATCGGGCTGATGTGGGCTCGCGTCGTCGAGCTCGACGAGACGGCGATGAGATCCACCCCGTCCATGAGCGTCCGCTCGGCCGCCTGGACGACCCATTCGGCGTCATCGCCAGCGGCTGGACTGAACTCCACCGCCACCACGAACTCCCCCCGGCCAAGCCGCTCGATGATGCCGACCGGTCCGACGGTCGAGGCGGGAGGGGCGTCCTGCGCAGGTTGCACGATCGCCAGGGTCGGCGTTTCGTGCTGGTGGATCGGAACCAGTCCGGCCGCAGCCTCGCCGACCGCCGCGATATGCCGGGGGGTCGTTCCGCAGCATCCTCCGATCACGACCGCGCCGAGCTCGATGTGGTGGACGGCCTGCTGAGCGAAATACGTCTCGTCCATCTCATATCGGAAGCGACCGGGCCCGATCATCTTGGCCTGGCCGGCGTTGGGCATGGCAGACAGCGGCAAGCGGGTGTGGCGGCTGAGCTGCCGAAGCACACGCCGGACACCCTGCGGTCCCAGTGAGCAGTTGAGCCCGACGACGTCCACCCCGAGGCGCTCCAGCGTTCGGGCCGTCTCCTCGGGCGTGTCGCCGCTGATGGTGCGACCGTCATCGGTGAACGTCATCTGGGCGACGATCGCCGGATCGCCGAGGGCCTTGGCGACCTTGACGGCTTCGACCATCTCGGCGAGGTCCACGAAGGTCTCGAAGATCAGGAGGTCCACGCCCGCATCGAGCAGGATGCCCACCTGTTCCTCCAGGGCCGCGCGTCGTCGCGCCGGCGCCAGACCAGCGCGCGACGACCCCGTCGCCACCGGGCCGACGGAACCTGCAACCAGGATCGGCCGATCGGCGGCCGCGACGGCGTCCTGGGCCAGACGCACCCCTGTCGCATTGATCTCGGCGGTCCGCTCGGCAATCCCATGAGCCAGGAGGCGCTCGCGTGATGCACCAAAGGTATTGGTCTGGATGATGTCCGCGCCGCTGGCGATATACCCGTCGTGAACCGTTCGAACGAGCGTGGGTTCGGTCAGATTGAGCACCGGCAACGAGCGGTCCAGCGACACGCCCAGGGCGTGAAGCATCGTGCCCATCGCGCCATCGCAGATCAGGATCTCGTTCTTGAGTCGGTCGCGGAAGGTGGGCTTCATCGGTCGTCCAGCACTTCGAGGATCTTGATCGCGATCTCCGCCGCCAGGCGGTCCTCGTGATCGGTCAGGCACAGGGAGGCGATCTCGGCGATCCGGGTCAATCGATAGTTCACCGTGTTCGGGTGGACGTGCAGCTGCTCCGCGGCGGCGTGAAGGCTGCCGTTCCCACCGAGGTACACGCCGAGCGTCCGGACCAGGTCGGATCGATGCTCGTCGTCATAGGTCATCAGCGGCCCCAGGACCTGCCGGGCGAACGCGCGCAGCTCACCGTCCTCCGGGATCTGGAACAGCAGCCGATAGATGCCGAGATCCTCGAAGACGACTTGCTGCCCGGTCCTGCCCAGACGCTGCGCGATGGTGATGGCCTGACGTGCCTGCCAGTAGGACTGCGCGAGGTCCGCAGGCTCGGTACACGACCGCCCGACGCCGATCGTGAGGGTCGCGGCACTGACCAGTTGCGTCGCCTGGCGGATCGCTGCATCGCCGAGCTGTTGCGCCGAGACGACCTTCTCGGTATCGAGCGGTTCAGGCCAGACGACCACCAGCTCCTCAGCCCGTGCCGAGACGATGGCCAGGGGGCTGCGGCTGGACACGAGCTGCGAAAGCGAGGCCAGGATCCGTCGGCGCAGGGCATTGGTTGCCGGATACTTGTCCCCGACCTCGCCCGTGACCGCGGTCAGGCCGCCCGGGCTCAGGCACATCACCCGGTACGCCCGGCCGACCTCGAACCCGATCGCCTGCGCCCAGCTCCGGCCCTCGCGGGCGTCCCGGACGTGCCCCAGCAACAGCGCATCAACCAGATCGTCCTTGACTCGCTCGCTGATCTCACTCATCGCGCGGTTGCGAGCCATCCCGATGGCGTAGGCGCTGGCGGCGTGCTCGATGACCAGCAGGTCGAAGTCGCTGGTTTCTTCCGCGCCATCCTCGATCGTGATGAGGTAGGCGAAGACTTCGTCGCCAAACAGGATCGGCGCGATCACACAGCCGGGACGATCAGGATGGCTCACGGCCGGGATGCGCAGCGCCTCGCGCGTTTCCGCCACCGCCCCGAGGACGCGCACGAGTTGCGGATCGCGGCCGACCCAGCCGATGTCCGGCTCACGACCCTCGATCCCGGCGGCGACAGCGAGCGGCTCCAGCAACGGGTCAAGCACGGCCACGGTTCGACCGGTCGTGCGCGCCAGGACCGCCGTGATGGTGTCGAGGTCGGCGCCCTGCACGGCAAGCCGACTGAGGTGGTTGCTGACCGCCACCAACCGACGCAGACTCTCGTTCTCACGCTGGATCGCGCGGGCCGGGCGCCGGCTCGTGGAGGACACGCCGCCGAGATCCGCGGGTGGCCCGGCGGTCATGTCTCGATCGGTCAGGTCGCTCACCCGGCGAGTGACGGAGCGCTTCAAGTTGACGACCAAGGTGGATCCATCGCTAGATACGCGAGTCCGGCTACCCGATCGACTCGGAAGAGCAATCATTGGGGACCACGAATTGGAACGCAGCATACGCCCCGGATCCGGATCTGAGGCAGACGACGAACTACCTTCGAACTCGCTCCGTTTCGGCGAGTACCTGCTCGGGCTGGAAGGGCTGGCGCTGCTGCGTCTTGGCGCCTCCGCCCGCGGCGATGCCGACGGCCGTCGGGTGCATGAGATCGCCGATCTGGGGGCGCGCCTGGACGAGCCGGGTCTCAGCGCGCCGCGGCACCTCCCGTCGACGGATCCGGGAACCGGTTACGCGGCATGGGCCAGCACGTACGACGACCGAGACAACCCGCTGATCGCGATCGAAGAGCCGCCGATGCGAGCCGTCCTTGATGAGCTGCCGGTCGGTCCTATCCTCGATGCCGCCTGCGGGACCGGTCGACTGACCGCTCATATCGCGACGACACATCCGGTCATCGGGGTCGATGGCAGCCCGGAGATGCTCGACCGAGCGCGCGCGAGGCTGCCCGCGGTGGACTTTCGCGACGGTGACCTCGGGTCATTGCCCGTCGCCAGCGACAGCGTGGTGGCCGCCGTCTGCGCCCTGGCGCTCTCGCACCTGCCCGACCTTCGACGACCCGTCGCGGAACTCGCCCGGGTCGTGGCGCCGGGCGGACGGATCGTGATCTCCAACCCCCACCCGATCATCACCGGGATCGTCGGGTGGCGTGCGTGGTACGCCCGGCCGGACGGATCGCGCGCGTTCATCCCTGAGTTCGCGCACTGGCACGGCGCCTACATCGATGCGTTCGTTGCCGCCGGCCTTGTCGTCCGACGCTGCCTGGAGCCGGCCATCCCGATCGATGTCGCCCGCGCCATGGGGCGGGGGTGGGTGGACGATGCGGCCGAGATCGCCGTGGCCGGACTTCCGGGCGTGCTCATCTGGGAACTGGTCCGAGCGTAGGACCCACCTGATCGTTGTCGCGGCCTGCCAAACGGGTACGACGGTTTCTGAGGCCGACGCCAATCGAATCGGAAGCACGCCCACCTACAGTTGCCAGATCGACCGCCGCCCCACTCACCATGCATCCCGAGTGGGGCGGCGGTCGACATCACAGGCCGGACCGGCCCGGTCAGCGCAGCGAGGAGCATGACCGAATGGCAACGACGGCGACCCTCTCGTCCGACCCCAGGCCCGCCAGGACCAAGGCCCGACCAGCCAAGGCCGACACGCGCCCGTCCGGTGTGCATCTCGTCGGGTCCGTACCCCTGGCGAATGCGGACGAGGTGTTCGCGACCGTGGGCGCGGCTATCGGTGATCGCCTGCGGCGCATCCCGGATGGAGAAACCGGCCCGCGCTCCGACTGGATCGTGTGGCAGTACCCGGTCCTGAGTTCGCGGCCGCAGTTCGAGGTGGCGCCCCCCGCGCCGGACCACTACCGAGCCCTGCCTCGTCTGCGAGTGCGCGACGGCCAATCCATCGAAACCGTCAGGTTCGAGGGACTCGGCTATGCACAGGCGGCGATCGCCTCGTATGCCGCGTTCGCCCGGCACAAGCGCGACCGGACGATCCAGCACGACACCCGGTTCCAGGTCTCGCTGCCGACACCGCTCGCGCCGATCAGCGCCTTTGTCGCGGCCGAGAGCCAGGCGGCACTGGAACCCATCTATGAAGCCCGGATGCTGCTGGAAGTCGAGGAGATCCTCGCAGCGGTCCCGCACGACCAGCTGGCGATCCAGTGGGATACCACCTTTGAGCTGGGCATGCTGGAGGGGATCATCCCGGTCTGGTTCAGGGACGTCCGGTCCGGGATCCTGGAGCGACTGCTGCGACTCAGCCGGCATGTGCCGCCGGACGTCGAGCTCGGTTTTCACCTGTGCTACGGGGATCCCGAGCGCAAGGACGTCAAGGAACCGGAGACGACACGCAAGCTCGTGGAGGTCGCCAACGCGCTGTCCATGAGTCTGGACCGGCCGTTGAACTGGATCCACATGCCGGTCCCGAAGGGCCGCGTGGACCCGGCCTACTTCGCGCCGCTGGCCGACCTGAATCTGCGGCCCGAGACGGAACTCTACCTGGGCCTCATCCACCTCTCGGATGGAGTGGAGGGCGCCGGGCGGCGGGTCGCGGCCGCGCGCAAGATCCGCACCGACTTTGGTGTCGCGACCGAGTGTGGATGGGGCCGTCGGGCTCCCCAGGCGATCCCGGAACTACTCGCCATCCATCGCGAGGTCACCGCCCCGATCTCGGCTACGGCCGGCCAGGAACGGCAGGCCATGGAGTGGCCGGCGGGCTTTGAGCGGATCCCCGACGAAGACTGGACCCGCCAGCCGGTCGACTCGTTCGGGCTGGCCTACGACGCCGTCGACCAGCATGGCTGGTACATGAACCTCGATCTGACCGTGGAGGAACTGGCCCGTAACCTCAACGCCGGCGATATCGTCATCGACTACTCCGGTGGGACCGGCATCCTGCTCGACCGCCTCAAGTTGCGGGTGTTCGATCGGCAGATCGGGATGATCGTCGCCGACAGCTCGGCCAAGTTCCTGCGCGTGGCCCTGGAGCGGTTCAAGGGCGATCCGCGCATCGGACTACGGCTCCTCCGCTACCGCAAGGACGAGAAGCGGCTCGAGTACCTGGACGAAGTGCTCGGACCCGAGCTCGTCGCTCGCGGGGTCGATGCGATCGCATCGACCAACGCGATCCACCTGTACACGGATCTCGCCGCCACCCTGGCGTCGTGGCGTCGCGTCCTGCGACCAAAGGGCAAGGTCTTCATCAATTCGGGCAACGTGCGCAACCCGCGGGCACGACCCAGTGAATGGATCCTGGACGAGACGGTGTGGGTCATCCAGGAGGTCGCCGAAGGCCTGGTTCGTACGGACCCGCGCTACGCGGCGTACCGGGATGCCCTGGACCAACCGGAACGGATGCAGGCCCACGGCGAGTTCCGTGACAAGGTGTTCCTCGCCCCGCGCCCGCTCAACTTCTATGTCGATGAGCTCGAGGCGTCCGGCTTCAGCGTGGATCACGTGAAGGAGGCCACGATCGAGGTGACCGTCGAGGACTGGCTCGAATTGATGGGTGCGTATCATGAGTCGGTCCTGGGCTGGATCGGCGGGACGCAGAAGATCGATGGAGCTCCCCCGACGGACCAGGCCGTCAAGGATCGGCTGGCGCTGATCGGGCACTCCATGGAGGTGCTCTTTGGTGGACGCAAGGGCTTCACGGCCTGCTGGACATACATCACCGCCCACGCGTAGCCGATGACGTCCGACGGAACGGGAGGTCAGCCGGGGCCGACGAGCCCTGCGGAGCGCAAGCCAAACTTCGCGACGATCAGCGACATGCCGATCGAGGCGTTGTATGGCCCGGATTCGCAGACGAGCGATGCGGCCGCCCGGATCGGTCAACCTGGCCAGGCGCCGTTCACCCGTGGCATCCATCCGGGCGGCTACCGCAGCCGGCTGTGGACGATGCGCATGTTCGCCGGTTTCGGCGCGGCCGAGGATACCAACGCGCGCTTCCACCAGCTCCTCGCAGCGGGCCAGACTGGTCTGTCCATCGCCTACGACATGCCGACCCTGTACGGCTACGACAGCGACGATCCGGAGGCCGAGGGCGAGTTCGGAACCTGTGGGGTGGGTGTCAGCTCCCTGGCCGACATGGAGGTTCTCCTCGGCGGGTTGCCCCTCGAGCGTGTCTCGGCGTCGATGACCATCAATTCGCCGGCGGCGCCGATCTGGGCGATGTACATCGTCGCGGCGGAGAAGGCGGGCGTCCCGCGCGCCCGACTCGAGGGGACACTCCAGAACGATATCCTCAAGGAGTTCGTTGCCCAGAAGGAGTTCCTGTTCCCACCCGCCCCCTCGATGCGCCTGGTCACCGATACCATCGAGTTCGGGACGCGTGAGATGCCACGCTGGAACACGATCTCGATCTCCGGCTACCACATCCGCGAGGCCGGCTCGACGGCGGTCCAGGAACTGGCCTTCACCATCGCCGACGGGATGGCCTACGTCGAGGCGGCCCTCGCCCGCGGCATGCGCATCGACGACTTCGCTCCGCGGCTGTCGTTCTTCTTCAACTCCCATTCCGACTTTTTCGAGGAGATCGCCAAGTTCCGCGCCAGCCGCCGGATCTGGCACGACCTCATGACCAAACGCTACGGCGCGGAGAACGAGCGCAGCGCGTGGATGCGCTTCCATACCCAGACCGCCGGCGTATCACTGACCCCCCAGCAGCCGCTCAACAACCTGACCCGGGTGGCCCTGCAGGCGCTTGCCGGGATCCTCGGCGGGACACAGAGCCTGCACACCGACGCGTACGACGAGGCCCTGGCCGTGCCCACCGCCGCGGCAGCCCTGCTCGCCCTCCGCCAACAGCAGGTCATCGCCTCCGAGAGCGGCGTTGACGCCACCGTGGATCCGCTCGGTGGCTCGTGGTTCGTCGAATCGCTGACGGACGAGACCGAGCGCCAGGTCTGGCGCTACATCGACGAGATCGACCGGCGCGGCGGCATGGTGGCGGCCATCACGGAGGGCTACCCGCAACGCGAGATCTCCGACGCCGCGTATCGCTACCAGCGCGAATTCGATGCGGGCGAACGTCTGGTGGTCGGGGTCAACGCCTACGTCGATGAAACCGAGGTCACCCGTGTCCCGGTCCTGTCCGTACCGGCCGGTTCCGAGGAGCGCCATCTGGCCCGCCTGGAGCGGACCCGTCGCGAACGCGACGCATCGGCGGTGGAGGCCGCCCTGCGTGGCCTGCGCGAGACCGCCGCTCGGCCAGAATCAAGCGAGACAAACCTGATGCCGCATTTCATCCGTTGTGCCGAAGCCTATGTGACCCTGGGCGAGCAATGCGCGGTCCTGCGCGCGGTGTTCGGCGAGTACCGCGAACCGGTCGCCGTCTGATGCATCGGGCACAGCGCCGATGACGTACCGCCTGACCGAGGACCAGGAGATGCTGCGTGATGCCGTGCGTGTCCTGGCGGACCAACGGGTCGCGCCACGCGCCGCCGAGATCGACCGGACGGCCGAATTCCCGCAGGACCTGCGGCGCCTGCTGGCCGACCACGACATCCTGGCCCTGCCATTCCCGGAAGAGCACGGCGGCCTGGGTGGCGAACTGCTCACCGTCTGCCTGGCCATCGAACAGCTCAGCCGGGCGTGCGCCACGACCGGGCTCATCCTGGCCGTCCAGGAATTGGCCTCGCTGCCCATCGCGCTGGCCGGCAGCGCCGAGCAGAAGGACCGCTGGTTCCCGCGGCTGGCCAGCGGCGAGCAGCTCATCGCCTTCGCCCTGACCGAGGCCGAGGCGGGTTCTGATGCGGCGGCCCTGCGCACGCGGGCCACACGCGACGGGGATGCCTACGTCCTCGATGGCGCGAAGCGGTTCATCAGCCACGGCTCGGTGGCCGACCTCATCACGGTCTTCGCCGTGACGGACCCGGAGGCGCCCAGACACCGCCGGCTGAGCACCTTCGTCGTCGAGGTGCCGACCGAGGGGTTTGCCGTGACCCGGCTCGAGCACAAGATGGGCATCAGGGGCAGCCCGACCGCCGAGCTCGCCTTCAGTGGCGTCCGGGTCCCGGCGGCCAACCGGCTGGGCGAGGAGGGCGACGGGTTCGATATCGCGATGCGCACGCTCGATCGGTCACGACCGGGCATCGCCGCCCAGGCCGTCGGGATCGCCCAGGGCGCGCTCGATGTCGCCGTCGCGTACGCCCGCGAACGCAAGCAGTTCGGGCAGCGCATCGGCGATTTCCAGATGATCGGAGCGATGCTGGCCGATATGGACACCGCCACCGAGACGGCTCGCCAGTTGCTGTACAAGGCCTGCGTGGAGGTCGATGCAGGTGCACCGGACGCCAGCCGCTGGTCGGCGATGTGCAAGCTCGTGGCCGGCGACGCCGCCATGCGGGTCACGACCGACGCCGTGCAGGTCCTGGGGGGCTACGGCTATATCGATGAGTTTCCGGTGGAGCGGATGATGCGTGACGCCAAGATCACCCAGCTGTACGAGGGGACCCAGCAGATCCAGCGCCTGGTCCTCGCCCGCGGCCTCGTCGGCAAGGGCAGCTGACGGGTCAGCTCCAACCGGTGAGGTCGCGCAACTCGATCCGACGGTCGTGGCTGTAGACGTTGAAGCCGTCAACGCGCAGGAAGCCGACCAGGGTCATCCCCAGGCGCTCGGCCGTCTCGATAGCCAGGTCGGACGGGGCCGACACGGCGCACAGGATCGACACTCCGGCGACCGCGGCCTTCTGCACGATCTCGAAGCTGACCCGGCCACTGACCATCAGCACCCGATCGTGCAACGGCAGGGCGCCTGCCAGGATCTGCGAACCAACGAGCTTGTCGATGGCGTTGTGCCGGCCGACGTCCTCGCGGATGGCGATCAGTTCGCCGCGCGGCGTGAACAGTCCGGCGGCGTGCAGCCCACCCGTTTCGTCGAAGGCCCGCTGGGCAGCGCGCAGCATGTCCGGCAGGCCCAGAATCACGGCACGGTCGACGCGCGGGCCGTCGGGCAGGGGGGCGCAGCGGACCGCGATCTCGTCGATGGACGCCTTGCCACAGATGCCGCAGGACGCAGTCGCCACGAAATGACGCTGGGCCACGGCCGACGGGTCGAATGGGCGCGACAGGCGGACGATGATCGTGTCATCCGGCTGACTCAGGGTCGCCGGGTCGCCGGGCTCGGTCGAGACGACCTCGGGCCCCTCGATCAGGCCTTCCGTGCGCAGGAAGCCGACCGCCAGTTCCGCCTCGTGACCGGGCGTCCGCATCGTGACGGCCACCGCGACGGGGTCCTGACCCGGTCCCGCCGCGCGGATCTCCAGCGGCGCCTCCCCGACGATGCGGTCCGGTCGTACCTCGAGGGCACGACCGCGAACGGCCACGACCGAGCGCGTCGCGATATGCCGCGTTGGCGGCTCTGGCGCGACCTTGGGCAGGTGTTCGGACATCGGGTCGAGTGTATCGGCCGCTCAGCGGTCCAGGAAGATGGCCCCGCCCATCGGTCGCAGGCAGTGGGTCGAGCTCATCGCCTGGTGATAGCCGCCGGCGTTGAGCAACGCCACGATGTCGCCCTCGCGGACCGGCGGCATCTGGTAATCGGAGGCGAACACGTCGCTCGCCTCGTTGATGTGGCCGGCCACGGTCACGGTCTCCGTGCGCGGCGCCAGCGCATCCCGACACAGGACGATCTCCTGGGCGAAGCCGTAGATGAAATACGAGCAATTGACGTTCCATCCGAGGTCCAGCCCAACGAAGGTCACGCCTCGTCGCTCCTCCACGGTGACGACCTCGCCGAGCAGGATCGCCGCGTCCTTGGAGAGGTAGTCGCCAGGTTCTGCGCTGACCGTCATTCCGAGCGGTCCCAGGTGCCGGGCCACGGCCGACGCGTACGCATCGAGGTCAACCGGTCGCTCCTCGGCCCGGGCGGGAACGCCGAGCCCGCCCCCGACATTGACCTCCTCCACCGGATGCCCGGCGGCACGCGTTCGCTCGACCGCGGATACAGCGGCCGGCAGGGCCAGCTCGAACGCTGCCAGGCCATCGCCGAGCCAGCCCGATCCGGCATGAAAATGGATCGTGTCGATCGTCAGATCGTGTTGGGCCGCCGCGGCCAGGGCCTCGTCGAGACGCTCCAGTCCCACGCCGAATTTCATCGGCCGCGTCCCGCTGTACTCGAGGTCGGCGTTGTAGCCGGCGCCGGTGGCCGGGTCGATACGAATGCCGATGCGTGTCCCGGGAGCACGCCGGCCATAACGCTGGATCTGGCTGATCGCATCAAGGTTGCCGTGGATCCCATGCGCGAGGAGCACGTCCAGGTCACGCTCCGAGATGTTCGTGCCGGTGTAACTGATCTCCTCGGGTCGCCAGCCGCAGTCGAGGGCGCGAAGCACCTCGCCGGGCGAACAGGCATCGATCCCGACACTGTCACGGGCGCCTGGTGCGCCCATGGCGCGGAGGACCTCAAGGACCTCCAGGAGCGGGTTGGCCTTGAGGGCGAAGCGCAGCCGGAACGGCAGTCCGGTCGGGGCGAACGCGGCCTGGATCTCGCGCGCACGCTCGGCGAACCGACGCCGGTCATAGGCGAACAACGGGGTCCCATGCCGGCGCGCGAGGGCCTCGGCGTCCTGGCCGACGATCTCCAGGCGACCGTCCCGAACGTCGAGTCCCGGGCGGACCCACCACGGTGCCGTCGAGGTCGCGACCTCCGTCGCTGGTTCGGTCGCCGGGGTCACGCGAGAACCGACGGTCGGGATCGGGTGGAGCCGCTGCCGGCGGTCCAGTGGTCCGGTCCTTCCTCGACGTCGACGCCGACGGCCTCCACAAGCCGCCGGGACGCGGCGGCCACCTCGGCGATCGCGGCTTCGAACGCCTCGCGGTTGCTGGCGCTCGGCTCGCGGAAACCGCTCAGCTTGCGGACGTACTGGCGTGCGGCCGCTTCCAGTTCGCCGGTCGTCGCCGCTTGACCCGGGCGACGGAGGGTCTTGATGCTTCGGCACATGTTGGTACGGTAGGGCGCATGCGCAAGATCCGCCAGCCCGGCCGGTCGGTCCGACTGCTGCTGGCTATCATCATCGGCATCGGCCTTGCCGTGACGATCGACGTCGCCCGGACCGGTGGTCCGGCGGCCTGGCTCGCGCTGCGTGGCCTCGGCCCGCCATACCAGGCGCTGGGCGAGCGGGTCGACAGTGGCGATCGGTCCGTGTATCTCGACTGTCGCGGGTCCGGCTTGCCAACCGTCGTGCTCGAGGCGGGGATGGGTGGCGGGGCTGGGTCGTGGGGGTCGGTCTTCGGGGCCCTGGCCAGCACGACCCGGACGTGCGCCTACGACCGCGCCGGCCTCGGGTCGAGCGATGCACGCGGGCGGCACACCCTTCTTGATGCCGTCGTGGACCTGCGGACCGTGTTGATGGCAGCGGGCGAATCGGGCCCGTTCATCGTCGTCGGCCACTCGCTTGGCGGCAGCTATACGCGGGTCTTTGGCAGTCGGTTCGGGACCGAGATGGCCGGCATCGTGCTCGTGGACTCCTTCGATCCCGATCTCGAGACGGCTCGGATCCATCCATTGCTGGGGGAGCTCCGCCCGGAGTACGAAGCGCGTCTCGATGGGTTGCGTGCCCTGGTCGCCGATGTGGAAGCGCTCGACTGGCCGTCGTCGGAACAGGAGCTGCGAGGGTCGACGCTCGCTGGCCTGCCGATCGAGGTCCTCCGGGCGCCGCGAGCCGAGCCTCGTCTTGATGCCGCGACGAACGCGGCCATCGCCGAGGCGACTGAGGACGGGTACGCGTCACTATCACTGGGCAACGTGCGCTACGAGCTGGCCTGGGGAGCCGGCCACATGATCCAGCTCGACCGGCCAGACCTGGTCATCGTCGCCGTGGGGCGACTGATCGACGGGTGGGCCACCGATGGGTGAGGGGCCCGGGGTCCACCGCCAGTCAGTCGCCTGACGCGTACTTCCAGTAGAGCGAGCCCGTGTAGCAGTGATCGAGCTTCACGCACAGCCCCCCGGTGAGGTCCCAATCCCGGCCGGCCACGTACGGGCCTCGATCGACGACGGGCGCAGTGACCACCCGCCCGTTGGCCGGGTTCTTGAAGGTGATCCGGGTGCCGCACGGCAGCGTCCGATGGGCCACCCCGATAAGTGATTCGGTCATGGCCAGACCACATGCCGTGCGCTTGCCGTAGAAGCCCGGTCCATACCAAGACAGGTTGCGATCCAGTCGCCAATTGTTCTTGCGGATGGAGCCGGCACGAGGCTGCGGCTGGGCAGGAGCAGACCGAGCCAAAGGCGGCTCATCGCGCAGGTCGGGCTCGAGCATCATCGAGTCATGATCCAGACTCCCATCGGAACGGGCGGCTGGATCGAGCGGCTGGATCGTCATCGCCGACCCGCGAACAGGCAGATCGACCTGCACGAGCGCAAAGTCTTCTGCGGAGGGGGTATCGAGCGGGCTGGGGACCCATGAACCCACCGGTCCGGGGACGGCGACCGCGGCGATCGCGGCGATGAGCGCCACGGTCGCGACAACCTTGAGGTGTCGCACGTCTTGGTCGACCTTACCATCGAACCCGGTTTCACGACGCGATGGTGAGCCTCCGTGACCATTGCGAATCCATGCCAGACTCCCGCCGTGCCTGATCTTGAGATCGCCCTCGACGGCCCGTTCGACCTCGCCGCGACGCTCCGGCCGCTGGTTCGAGGTCAGGGCGATCGGACGGTTCGGATCGCCCCGGGCCGAGCCTGGTGGACTGGGCGAACGGCCGCCGGACCGGCCACGCTCGCGTTCACAGAGGGCATTGATCGCATCGGCGTGGACGGCTGGGGACCGGGTGCCGAGCTGGCCATGGCCAGGGCCGCGCGATTACTCGGGTTGGGTGCGGACGGCGTGCGATCGGGTTCGCTGACGACCGCGCACGATGACCGGATCGCCGGACTTGCCAGGCGTTATCCCGGCCTGTGCATCTTACGCACGGAAGCGGTGTTCGAGGCTTTGCTGGCCGCGATCGTCGAGCAGAAGGTTACGGGCACGGAGGCACACCGCGTATGGCATGGGCTCGTGCGGACCTACGGGGAGCCGGCCCCCGGACCGCCCGAGGTGGGGCTGCGGCTCCTGCCCGCTCCATCAGTGCTGGCGGCGCTCCCGTACTACCGGTATCACCCGCTCGGGCTGGAACGTCGGCGCGCCGACCTCATCCGGGCGGTGGCGTCTCGGGCCGCCTGGTTCGAGGCGATCGTCGAGCTGACGCTCCCCGAGGCGTATGCCCGGCTCCTGTCCGTGCCGGGTATCGGGCCGTGGACCGTCGCGGAGGTGGCCGTCCGGGCCCTGGGGGACGTGGACGCGGTGAGCATCGGCGACTTCCACCTGCCGAACCTCGTGACCTGGGCGCTGGCGGGTGAGCCGCGCGGAACGGACGCCCGGATGCTGGACCTTCTGGAGCCGTACCGGGGACGGCGCGCGCTGGTCATCCGTTTGCTGGAACGTAGCGGCATTCGCGCGCCGCGCTGGGGCCCGCGACTGGCGCCCCGCGGCATCGAGGGCATCTGACCGGCCGGCTCGCGCACCCGCGCTGACCGCGCTGACCGCGCCGGAGCTCCAACCGCTTCGGCGGACAACCGAGCACCCTTGGTGGCAGATACGTCCTTGTCGTGCCGTACGAGCCGGACCGCAGCCTCCTGTCGTCGCGCGCTCGCTAATTCCGCCGCGACACGCGAACGGCATCGGCGAACCGCTCGACGGCCGCTGGCGTGCTGGGTTCCAGGGCGGCGATGACGTGGCCCGTTCCCTCCTCGGCATAGGCGCGCAGGCCGCCCGCGATGGCATCGATCGATCCAGTCAGGGCCGCGCCATCGGCCACGCCATGGGGTCCGAGGTCCGGATACCGGACCGTGACACCGACGGTCCGTTCCAGCGTCGATGGGTCGCGACCGACCGCGGCACAGGCCGCCTCCAGATCCCGACGCGCGGACGCCCAACGCGCATCCGGTTCCCCGAACCAGGCGAGGTTCCAGACATCGGCGTGGCGGGCCGTCAGCTCCAGCATCCGCGGTCGCTTCGCGGCGATCAGGATCGGCAAGTCCGGCCGGGCCGGTGGCAGCAGGACCGCATCGGTCGCCTGCACCCAGCGCCCCTGGAGATTCGCCCGGCCGTCACGGATGAGCGACCGGATGACGGTCAGCGCTTCCTCGAACCGTCCGACCTTGTGATCTGTCGGGTAGCCGAATGCGTCGTACTCAGGATCGTGCCAGCCGCAACCGATGCCGAGGATCAACCGACCACCGCTGATGTGATCCAGCGTTGCCGCCATCTTGGCCAGCAGCGCCGGGTTCCGAAAGGCCGTGCACATCACGATCGTCCCGAGCTGGACCCGCGACGTGGCCCCGGCGATCGCGGACAGCACCGTCCAGCATTCGTGGATGCCGGTCGTCACGCCATCGAAACGAAAGAGCACGTGGTCGAACACCCAGACGGAGTCGAGATCGCTCGACTCGGCGGCAAGGGCAACCGCTCGGATCTCCGCCCACGATGGCGGCACGATCATGCCGTCCTCCTGCGCGATCGGCAGAACGATCCCGATCTTCATCCACGGCTCCCGTCATGTGCGCGGATCAGCACCGCGATCGGTTGGCAGCCTACGCTAGGGGCGATGTCATCGACGCCGGCAATCGCCCCGTGAGGAGTACGGCACCGTCGCGACGTCCCGGGATGGGGGCGCTCCCATTCCGGGGCGGGACGACGTTCCGTGTCTGGGCGCCCCATGCCGAGGCCGTGCTGGTGGCCGGCTCGTTTGATGGTTGGAGCCCGGATGCCACGCCCCTGACCCGCGACGGCGACGGCCGCGGCGGCACCTGGTCCGTGGACATCGAGGGCGTCGCGCCGGGTGACGAATACCGCTTTCGCATCCGGACCGAGCGCGGCGAGGATCTGTGGCGGATGGATCCGTATGCCCGGCAGGTCACCAACTCGATCGGAAACGCGGTCGTTTACGACCCGGCCGCGTTCGTCTGGGGGGATCACGCGTTCACGATGCCGGCCCGCGACGACCTCGTCATCTACGAGCTGCACGTCGGAACGTTCGCCGCCACGACCGACCGGCGCGGCGACTTCGACCATGCGGCCCGACGGCTGCCGTACCTGCGCATGCTCGGCATCAGTGCCGTCCAGGTGATGCCACCGTTCGAATTCGCCGGCGACGTGTCATGGGGCTACAACCCGGCCCACCTGTTCGCGATCGAATCGGGCTACGGCGGCCCTGACGCCTTCAAGCGCTTCATCAAGGCGGCCCACGAGCATGGCATCGCGGTCATCGTCGATGTCGTCTTCAACCACCTCGGGCCGTCCGATCTGGACCTGTGGCGGTACGACGGGTGGTCGAATGGGGACACCGGCGGGATCTACTTTTACGACGACGAACGGGCCATCACACCGTGGGGCATGACCCGCCCCGACTACGGTCGCGGCGAGGTCCGCACGTTCCTGCGCGACAGCGCCCTGACGTGGCTCGAGGAATTCCAGTGCGACGGGCTCCGATTCGATGCGACGGTGTTCATTCGCGCGCTGTTCGATGGCGGACCGGAGCTGCCCGAGGGTCGCTCGTTCCTGGCCTGGGTCAATGATGAGATCCACGCGGCTCAACCATGGAAATTGACGATCGCCGAGGACATCCAGGACGACCCGGATCTGGTCACGCCGACGGCCGATGGCGGCCTCGGTTTCGGCGCGCAGTGGGACGTTGGCTTCATCCGGCGCATCCGGCCGGCACTCGAGGCGGGTGACGATGCGGATCGGGACATCGAGACGGTCGTGGCCGGGATCACCGGTGAGGGTCGTGGTCCGGCCATGACCAGGATCATCTACACCGAGTCGCACGACGACGTGGCCAACGACCAGGTCCGCGTGCCGGAGGCCATCTCGCCCGGCGATGGGGCGAACTGGTGGTCGATGAAGCGGGCGACGCTTGGCTCCGCCCTGGTCCTGACCTCGCCCGGCATCCCGATGCTGTTTCAGGGCCAGGAGTTGCTCGAGGATCGATGGTTCGACGACGAAGTCGCGATCGACTGGGCCAAGGAGGACCTCCATCGGGGCATCCAGCGGATGCATCGCGATCTCATCGCCCTCCGGCGCGCGACGGATGGCTCGACCCGCGGCCTGCGCGGCCCGAATATCGCCATCCTGCGGGCAGATGATGAGACGAAGGTGCTCGCGTTCCATCGCTGGGACCGGGGTGGACCGGGTGATGATGTCGTGGTCGTCGCCAATCTCGCGAATCGTCCGGTCAGCGATCTTCGTATCGGGCTGCCGGCAGCGGGACGCTGGCGCGTGCGCATGAACACCGATTCCTCGGCGTACTCGCTGACCTTCGGCGGACACGAGGCGTTCGATACCGATGCCGACGGCGTGCCGGCGGACGGGCAGGGCCAGAGTGCGCTGATATCCGTCGGGCCGTACTCGCTCGTGATCCTGTCGCGCGAGGACTGACGGCGGACGGTAGCGCGGCGCAGGGAGCGCTCAGGCCGGCTGCGGCGACACCCCGTGGCGATAGAACGGCATCGTCTCGGCCGGCAGCGGCGTATTGCCAATGATCAGGTCGGCAGCCTTCTCCGCCAGCATCATGACCGGAGCGTAGATGTTGCCGTTCGTGACGTACGGCATCGCCGAGGCATCCACGACCCGCAGCCCGTCCGTCCCGTGGACCCGCATCGTCAACGGATCCAGCACGGACAGCTCGTCGATGCCCATCCGCGCCGTGCACGATGGGTGCAGGGCTGTCTCCGCGTCGCGCGCGACCCAGTCAAGGATCTGCTCGTCGGTCTGAACGGTCGGGCCGGGCGACGTCTCCCCGCCGTTGTACGGCGCCATCGCCGGCTGGCCAAGCAAACGCCGGGCGACCCGCACGGCCTCCACCCACTCGCGTCGGTCCTGGTCCGTCGAGAGGTAGTTGAAGCGCAGCGCCGGGTGCTGCCGCGGGTCCGTGCTCGTGAGTGAGACGGAACCGCGCGCATCCGAGTACATCGGTCCGACGTGAACCTGGTAGCCATGTCCGACCGCCCCGGACGAACCGTCGTAGCGGATGGCCAGGGGCAGGAAATGGAACATCAGGTTCGGGTACGAGACATCGTCGTTGGAGCGCGCGAACCCGCCGCCCTCGAAATGATTGGTCGCCCCTGGACCGCTGCGCAGGAACAGCCACTGTGCCCCGATGAAGGGTCGCCGCCAGCGTTGCGTCGCCGACGGCTGCATGGACACGGGCTGGAGGCTTTGATGCTGGATATAGACCTCCAGGTGGTCCTGGAGGTGTCGCCCCACGCCGGCAAGGTCGGCCACCACCTTGATCCCGAGTGCGCCCAGATCCGCCGCCGGCCCGATACCCGACAGCATCAGGAGCTGCGGAGAATTGATCGCTCCACCAGCCAGGATGACCTCACCCGCATGGACCCGCTCATGGCCGCGTCCGCGGGCGACCTCGACACCGACCGCACGAGCGCCCTCGAACACGACCCGCGTCACGAACTGGCGGGTTCGCACCACGAGATTCCGGCGACTGCTCATGACCGGGTGCAGATAGGCACGCGACGCGCTCAGCCGACGGCCCCGATGGATATTCCGGTCGAACGGCGCGAAGCCTTCCTGGCGGTAGCCGTTGACGTCCGGCGTCAGCGGATAGCCGGCCTCCTGCACGCCCGCGAAGAAGGCCGAGAACAGCGGGCTCGTCGCGGGACCGCGCTCCAGCACGAGCGGCCCCGAGTGGCCTCGCCACGGATCGTCCGCTGCCGCGGCGAGGCATGTCTCCATGCGCTTGAAGTACGGCAGGCAATGCGCGAAGTCCCACGTCGTCATGCCCGGGTCCGCCGCCCATCGCTCGTAGTCGAGCGGGTTGCCACGCTGAAAGATCTGGCCGTTGATGCTGGACGAACCGCCGAGGACCTTGCCGCGGGCGTGGTGGATCCGGCGGCCGTTCATGAACGGCTCAGGCTCCGACTCGTACTTCCAGTCGTAGAACCGGCTGCCGATCGGGAATGTCAGTGCCGCCGGCATGTGGATGAATGGATCGATCCGCCAGTCCGAGCGCCCCGCCTCGAGCACCAGAACGGTCGTGGACGGATCCGCGGACAATCGATTCGCCAGTGCCGACCCGGCGGAGCCACCGCCGACGATGACGTAGTCGAACCGTTTATCGAGCATCGACGCCGATGCTACCCCGTGCGCCTGGGCGGCACCGGTCGTTGCGGCCCACGGCCGCCTTCTCAACCGAGGTAGCGATCGTCCGTGTAGCACCAGATGAAACCCGCGTCCGCTGGCATCTGAAAGATCACCGGATGGTTGGCCTCGGCGGCGTGGACTCGGGCATGGCCGGCCTGTGAATCACAGCAGCCCACGTGCCCGCAGGTCGCACACAAACGCAGGCTGTGGTCGCTGCCACATTCGACGCATGTTGCGCCGCTCGGCTCGGCACGTTCGGCTGGAAGGTGCTCGCAGGCGTTCGCGGGAGCATCGGCGCGAGGGAGGATATCCATCGGCCCGATTGTAGGCGGGATCATGATTCCGTCCCGTCCAAGGCGAACCTGGCGATGTCGAAATGGGCGAACCCCGTTCGTCGCATCTTGTGACGGCGGCGAATGACCGACGACACGCCAGCAAGGAGATCGGACGAGATGGCGAACTACGTGCTCGTATACCACGGTGGATCGATGCCGGACAGCCCGGAGGAAGGGGCTCGCGTGATGCAGGCCTGGACCGACTGGTTCGGAACGCTCGGTGCGGCCATCGTCGACGGGGGCAATCCGGCCTCGAGGACAAGGACCATCGCGGCCGACGGGTCGGTCGCGGACGATGCCGCCGGTCCGTCCGGCTACAGCATCCTCAAGGCAGCAACGCTCGAAGAGGCCGTCGAGTTGGCCAAGGGTTGCCCGGTGCTGGCCGCCGGTGCGTCGATCCAGGTGGTGGAGACATTCGAGGCCATGTGACGCAGATGGGGCGGCGTCCGACTTCGGGTTGGGCGCCGTTGCATCATTCCGGGTCGTGAGCGGACTCGACGGCCCACCCACGCGCGCGATCGACCGCTCGATGCCAGCCCGCCACCAGTCGAGCTCGGGTCGTGGCGTCCATCGCCGGCTCGAACCGCCGATCCAGCGCCCACGTCCCGGCAAGATCCTCGAGGTCACGCCAGACGCCAGCAGCCAGACCCGCCAGGAGCGCGGCCCCGAGGGCGGTCGTCTCGGTGACGACGGGGCGTTCCACCGGCACGTCCAGGATATCCGCCTGGAACTGAAGGAGCGCGTCGTTGCGGGCCGCTCCCCCATCGACCCGCAGCACGTCCAGCCGCCGGCCGATGTCGGCGTCCATCGAGGCGAGCACGTCGCCGACCTGGTAAGCGATGGAATCGATCGTCGCGCGGGCGATCTCGGGCAGGCCTGTCCCTCGGGTCAGACCGAGCAGCGCGCCGCGGGCCGAGGGATCCCAATACGGAGCGCCGAGACCGGTGAACGCCGGGACGAGATAGACGCCACCGGTATCTGCCACGGAGGCCGCCAGCGCCTCGATCTCGTCCGCGGTCTCGATGGCTCGGAGCCCGTCGCGGAGCCACTGGACGGCGGCACCGGCCACGAACACGGATCCCTCCAGGCCATACGTGACCGGCCCACCCTCACCGAGCTGCCAGAGGATCGTGGCAAGGAGCCCATGCCGTGACTCGACGGGTGTGTCGCCCGTGTTGAGCAGCAGGAACGCTCCGGTCCCGTACGTGGTCTTGGCCGCGCCGGCTCGGAACGCGGCCTGGCCGAACATGGCCGCCTGCTGATCACCGGCGACACCCGTGATCGGGATCGGCGCACCAAAGATCTCCGGATCCGTCTCGGCGAAGAACCCGCTGCTCGGCCTGACCTCAGGCAGCATCGCTTTCGGGACCCCGACGATGTCCAGCAATCCCTGGTCCCACTCCCGCCGATGAATATCGAACAGGAGCGTACGGCTCGCGTTCGACACGTCCGTTGCGTGAAGGCGCCCGCCGGTCAGACGCCACATCAGGAAGGCGTCCACGGTCCCGAAAGCGAGGTCACCCGCACGGGCACGCTCGCGCAGGCCGGGCCCCGCGTCGAGGATGTGGCGGACCTTGGGGCCGGAGAAGTACGCATCGAGCGGCAGCCCGGTCCGGGCCCGAAAGAGCGGCTCGTGGCCGTCGGCCCGCAGTGCCTCGCACAGCGGGGCGGTGATCCGGCTCTGCCAGACGATCGCGTCGGCGACCGGACGGCCGGTCGCGCGGTCCCAGACGATCGCGGTCTCGCGCTGGTTGGTCACACCGAGCGCAGCAAACCGGCCGGGCCCGCCGACCCGCTCGACGACGTCGCGCGCCACCGCCAGTTGGCTGTCCCAGATAGCCTCCGGGTCGTGCGTGACGTGGCCAGGGGCCGGGAACTTCTGCTCGAACTCGCGTTGGGCGCTGGCCACCGGTCTGCCCGCCCGATCGAACGCGATGGCCCGCGACGAGGTCGTCCCCTGGTCGAGCGCCAGGACGAGGTCGGTCATGATGCGCGGAGCGCCTCGACGGCACGCCAGACGTCGAGGTACGTGTTGTAGAGCGGGGTCGGGGCCAGTCGGATGACGTCGGGTTCGCGGAAGTCGGCGACAACACCTTCCGCCGCGATCGCTTCGAGGCGCCGGCGGGCGTCCGTGAGCCGCAGTGACAACTGCGCCCCACGCCAGTGCGGGTCGCGCGGCGTGAGGATCTCCGCGTCCGGGATTCGGGCATCGATAAGCGCCTCAAGGTAGCCCGTCAGGGCGATCGACTTCTCACGCAGCGCCGGCAACCCGACTTCATCGAAGATGGCCAGCGACGCCGCGATCGGGGCGAGCGCGAACACCGACGGGTTGGACAGCCGCCAGCCGTTGGCATCGCGCTCCGGCCGGAACGTGTCCGCCATCTCGAATCGGGTCGCGTCCTCGTTTCCCCACCAGCCGGCCAGGCGCGGAACCGTCGGGTCGCTCGCGTACCGATCGTGGACAAAGATCTGCCCGACCGATCCGGGGCCGCCGTTGAGGTACTTGTAGGTGCACCAGGCGGCGATATCGACGTCCGCGGCGCCCAGATCGACCGGCACGTTTCCCACGGCGTGGGCGAGGTCCCAGAACGCGACGGCGCCCGCGGCATGAACGGCGTCGGTCAGGCGTGCGACATCGAGGACCTGACCGGTGGCGTAGTTGACGCCCGCCAGCAATGCCAGCGCGAGGCGCTCGCGGTGGTCGTGGATGGCGGCCTCGAGATCCTCGGTCCGGACGAGGGCCTCGCCGGTCCGCGGTCCGACGACGATGAGCTCGGTCGACGGGTCGAGCCCGCGCTGGCGCAACTGCGACTCGACGGCGTAGCGATCCGATGGGAAGGTCGGGGCATCGATGAGGATGGCGGTACGGCGTCCGGCCGGTCGGAAGAACGACGTGAGCAGCAGGTGCAGGTTGACGGTCAGCGTGTTGAGCGTCGAGATCTCGCGGGGCCGAGCGCCCACCAGCCGGGAGGTAGCAGCTCGGAGCGCATCGTCGGACTCGTACCAGCCCGCGCGGTCGAAGTGACCGTCCACCCCAAGGCGAGCCCATGCCTCCAGGGCGGACTCCATCGCTTCCCGCGCCGTGACCGGTTGGGCGCCCAGCGATTGGCCGGCCAGATAGACCTTGGGCGTTCCGGCGTCATCAGTCGGGAGGCGAAACCGCCCTCGATAGCTGGCCAATGGATCGGCGGCATCGAGCGCCAGCGCGCGCGCTTCGTCGAGAGGGTCGGCGGCCGTGGTCACGGACGGGTGTCTTCGTCTGCCATGGCTCCATCTTCCTCCAAGCGATGGAGTCTCCACCGAAATCGGGACCGCCGACCAGAGTCCAGGCCAGGTCCGGTACACGATCCCCTCATCCTTCTCTCATCTTGTTCGCGGTAGCCTGTCGACGACCGGAGGGATTCATGCGGGTACTCGTCGTCGAAGATGAAACCAAGATGGCCGGGCTGCTGAAGCGCGGCCTGGAGGAGGCTGGCCACGTCGCCGACGTGGCCCAGACGGGGATCGATGCCATCTGGCTCGCCACCGAGGTCGCGTACGACGCGATCGTGCTGGACGTGATGCTTCCGGACGTCGATGGGTTCGAGGTATGCCGACGCCTCCGGGCGGCCGGCCGCTGGCAGCCGATCCTCATGCTCACAGCACGGGACGGGGTCGCCGATCGCGTGGCCGGCCTCGACGCCGGCGCCGATGACTATCTGACGAAGCCGTTCTCGTTCAGCGAACTCTTCGCCCGACTTCGCGCTCTGGGGCGACGGGGCACGCACGAGCGTCCCGCGCTCGTCCGCGTGGGCGACCTGTGCCTCGATCCGGCGGGGCGCCGGGTCACCCGCGGCGAGACCGAGGTGGAGCTGACGGGCAAGGAGTTCAGCCTGCTCGAGTTCTTGATGCGTCACGCTGGCGACGTGGTCACCCGGACCCAGATGATCGAGCACGTCTGGGACTTCGCCTACGACGGCGACTCGAACGTCGTCGACGTCTATGTTCGGTATCTGCGGATGAAGGTCGATCGCCCGTTCGGGCGGGATTCGATCCAGACTGTCCGTGGATCCGGATATCGGTTGCGGCTCGAGCCGATCGATGCACCTGCCGATCCGCGCTAGGCTCACGCTCGTCTCGGCGGTGCTGATGGCCGTCGCCATCGCCGCCCTCGGCGTGTTCGTGTATACGCGCCTGCAGGCCGACTTGTTCGCGGCCGTCGACGACCGCCTCCGCGATCGGGCTCAGAACCTCATCGTCGATGCCGGCGACGGTTCGATCGTGCCGAGTCCCTGGACGCACGATCCGGGTGACGCCTTCGTCCAGGTGTACGCGGCCGACGGCAGGCTCCTGGAGTCATCTCCCGACGTGGCTGTCGGAGCCCTCCTCGTCAGCGACCAGCTCAGTGGCCTGACCTCGAGCCGTCCGATGGGAGCGCAGGTGACGACGACCGAGGAGACCGTGCCCGCCCGGATGCTCGTGGTCCCACTGGCTCGGGGTGGCGCGCTCCTCGTCGGGACGGCTGTACAGGACGAGCAGGAGACTCTGTCCCATCTGGTGCCATTGCTCCTGATCGCCGGGCCGGCAGCCACCATCCTGGCCTCCATCGTCGGCTGGCTGGTCGCTGGCGCGGCCCTGCGGCCGGTCGAACGCATGCGCATCGAGGCAGAGGCGATCACGGGCGCGGACCTCGATCGCCGCCTGGTCGTCGCACGATCCGGCGACGAGCTCAGCCGTCTCGGTGACAGCCTGAATGGGATGATCGGTCGGCTCAGGATGACGGTCATCCGTGAACGGCGATTCGTCGACGACGCAAGCCACGAGCTGCGGACGCCCCTCGCCAACCTGCGTGCGGAGCTCGACCTTGCCCTGTCGCGTCCACGTTCCACCCACGAGCTGGAGCTCGCCCTTCGCAGCGCGTCAGAAGAGGCGGAACGCCTGACCAGCCTCGCCGAGGACCTCCTCGTCCTCGCCCGGGCCGACGGCGGACGGTTGCCTGTCCGACGCGAGCGACAGACCGTCGGGCCGCTGCTCCGGGACACCGTCCTGAGCTTCGCAGGACGTGCGTCGGCATCGGGCGTGACGCTCGTGGCGGACGTCGACGAGATCGTCCAGACACACGTCGACGGGGTGCGCATCCGGCAGGCCGTGAGCAACCTGATCGACAACGCGCTCCGGCACACGCCGCCGGGTGGTCGCGTCTCCGTGGCGAACGCGGTCCGAGATGACATGCTGTTCATCACGGTGGCCGACAGCGGCACAGGTTTCGCGGCCGACTTCCTCGGGCGGGCCTTCGAGTCGTTCAGTCGGGCCGATGCCGCGCGTGGCCGTGCCGAGGGCGGCACCGGGCTCGGCCTGTCGATCGTCCGCGTGATCGTCCATGCCCATGGCGGATCGGTGGAGGCGCGCAACAACCCTGAAGGCGGGGCCATCGTGGAGATGAGCATCCCCATCCAGGTGTGATTCCTGAGGACGTTGTTGACGACGTCCGGGTATGGCGCGATCCGGTCAGCTACGACCGTGGGTCGTGGATGGCGCAGATCGGGACCGTTCGACGATCGCTTGCCGAGCACCTCACGCACAAGTGCGGCGCCGCCGACGCCTGGATCGGCCGTTGGTTCACGGGTGCGGGAGCCCGGCCCGTCTCCCGCCGCCCGCCGGCGCCTGGTCCGCCAGATGTCGTCCCACAGAACGTTAGGCGGGCTGTCCGCGCTCCTGGAGCCGGCGCGCACCCGGAACGACGACACGCGCACGCACGATCAGGCGGATACGTGGCCGCGGCGAGGATGCACGACGGGCACATAGCGCGCCTAGTGATGCTGGCTGGCGCCATCTGGCGGGATCGGTCGGCGCGTGAGCTCCGGCGGAGTCTCGCCGGCCAGCCCGAGGAGGGACGCCGCGATCCTGGCCGCCGCCTTCGCCGAATACGACGGTAGGTCATCGCTGACGGGGATCCGGGAGGGATCACGGT